>JAZRKY010000001.1:0-3790 GCA_045646585.1 Faecousia sp.
CGGCGTGGAGGGCTATGTGGAAAGCACCGCCTCCGGCTATTTAGCCGCTGTGGCGCTTGCCGCACGGCTTCGGGGCGAAAATCCCCCGGATTTTCCCAAGGAAACCGCCATTGGCGCGCTGGGTCTATACATCAGCGATGCCCGGGTGGAGGATTTCCAGCCTATGAATATCAATTTCAGTCTCATTTCCCCTCTGGAAAAGCGAATCCGCAAAAAAGCAGAAAAAAATTTGGCAATCGCCAGCCGTTCCCTGGAAATCATTGACAAAATGGTCTCTAACGGTATCTGAGAAAGGGGTTAACTATGAAAATTATTCTTGACGCGATGGGCGGCGATCACGCCCCAAAAGCACCGGTACTCGGCGCACTGGCCGCTGACAAAAAGCACGAAATTGTACTCGTTGGCGACAGCGATGCCATTTGGGAGGTCCTCAAAGAGCAAGGACACACTACCCTGCCGGAAAATATTGCCGTTGTCCACACCGCAGAGGTAGTGGATATGCACGATGACCCGGCAAATGTAGTTCGTCAGAAAAAGGGCTCTTCTATGATGGTAGCGCTGAAAATGCTTGCCGACGGCGAAGGCGATGCCTGCATTTCTGCCGGCAGCACCGGCGCGCTGCTCTCCGGCGCAACCCTGATTGTTAAGCGGGTCAAGGGTATCCGCAGAGCCGCTATGGGACCTGCTATGCCCAATAAAGCAGGCGGCAAGACAATACTCTTGGACTGCGGCGCAAATGCCGAATGCACGCCGGAATTTTTGCTCCAGTTTGGTCTTGTCGGCTCTCTGTTTTCCAAAAAGCAGCTGGGTGTGGAAAATCCCAGAGTTGGCTTACTGAACATCGGCAGCGAAGACAGCAAGGGTACGCCCCTGCAAAAGGAAGCCCACGCCCTGCTGACCGATGCCCACAACAAGGGCTTACTTAACTTTATCGGTAACATTGAAGGCAGAGATGCTCTGCTGGGCGGTGTAGATGTGGTTGTCTGCGACGGTTTCTCCGGCAATGTCCTGCTTAAATCCATCGAAGGCACGGCTATGTATATGGGCAGCCTGATGAAGCACAAGATTTTCAAGCGTAGCTTCCTGAGTAAAATCGGTTATCTTTTGTGTAAGCCCGGTGTTGACGAGGTTATGAAGCTGATGGACTATCGTGAAATCGGCGGCACCCAGTTCTTGGGCATCAAAAAGCCGGTAATTAAAGCCCACGGCTCTTCCGATGAAATTGCCTTCTGCAACGCCATTTCTCAGGCAGCAAAAGCAGCCGAGCAGGACTTTACAGCCGAGCTTGCCGAGGGTCTTGCCGCTTTGGAGGCAGCCCAATGAAGCGCCTTCAAAAAGCCATCGGCTATACCTTCCGGGATATAACGCTCCTTGAAAACGCCCTCTCCCACTCGTCGTACGCCAACGAGCGCTGGCACGATAGTCTAAAAAGCAACGAACGGCTGGAGTTTTTAGGCGACTCGGTGCTGGGAATGGTGGTTGCCGAGCACTTATACCGCGCCTGCCCCGACCGCCCCGAAGGCGAGCTTTCCCGGATGCGGGCGGATATGGTGTGCGAAACCAGCCTTGCAGCCATCGCCGCAAAGCTGAATCTGGGAGAGCACTTGCTCCTTGGACACGGCGAAGCCATCAGCGGCGGAAGCAAGCGGGCATCTATTTTGGCAGATGCCGTAGAATCCGTAATTGCCGCCATTTACTTAGACGGCGGTTTTGCCCCGGCAAAGGCATTTATCGAGCGATTTGTGCTTACCGGCGCAACTGCAGAACAGCCCCGGAATATGGACTATAAAACCGCTCTGCAGGAGCTTGTTCAGCAGAAAAAGGGTCAGGTCATTACCTATCACCTGATCGGCGAATCCGGCCCGGATCACAATAAGCAATTTGTGGTGCAGGTATTGGTAAACGAACAAGTCGTGGGCGAAGGCTGCGGCAGCAGCAAAAAGCGAGCAGAGCAAGACGCCGCCAGAGATGCCTTCAAAACAATGCAATAAAATACCTTCCCGTTGGGCGGTGCTCTGCGCAGCGAATCAGAATCTTAATGATTGCCAGTGGCAATCATACCGAAATTGATTGATCCCGCCCTACGATATTGTACGATAACGCAGAAACCCACCTTCCTCAATGGGGAGGTGGGTTTTTGCCTCATCCGGCTTTATTCTCTTTTATTCGCCGACGGCTTTGTTGGTAAGCATTGTGTAAATCATTTTGAGCATATTGGGCTTGCCCATCCAGGTAGGCTGCTCGCCAAACATCATAACCCGGTTTTGCCCCTTGCCGGAGGCAATCCAAGTGGGCAATTCTCCGCTGATATTGGGATTGCCGGTTTTGGCAAATTGGCAGAGATAGCTGACCATTTCTTCGCTTAAATCAAAGTCCTTTTGCTCCATAGGACGCCAGCAATTATCCATTGTGCCAAACCAGTACCACAAATCGGCAGAGTGCCAAGCGCCGTTCTTATCACCGGGCAGGCGGCGGTTAAAGTACCAGGTGTAGCTGGGCTTTTCCCGGGCAGAAATCCACTTTTTCGTCATATTTTGCAAAATGGGGGGTGCCATATCCTCGCTGGTTGAGCCTGCCATATAGGGGATATTGTGGGGCGCGGCATTTGCCACAGAAAGCTGCCCGTCTGTTACCGGGAACACCGCCATACCGCCGTTTTGAATGTCCTTTTTATGGGTCTGCCAGGCATCAAAGAGTTTTTCTGCGGGCAACGCCCGGAAATCTTCCAAGGTTTCGCAGCCACAGCGGGACATAATCTCTTTCCAGACGAAGCTGGATTTTTCCTTGCTGCCGGTCATCATAGCGCCCAGTCCGCAGCCGCTGGACATCACCGCTTTTTGGAAAAGGCCCTTGGTCAGCGGGCTGCAGGAGAGCATTTGCACACTGGCTGCGCCGGCGCTCTGACCCATAACGGTGATATTTTCCGGGTCGCCGCCAAAGGCGGAGATGTTATCCTTGACCCATTGGATAGCGGTCATTTGGTCAAAAAGGCCGTAGTTTCCCGTGTTGCCCGCCTCATCCTCCAATTCTTTAAGACACGCAAAGCCCATAGGACCGAGGCGGTAGTTCAGCGTTACACCAATTACGCCCTTTGTAGGCCAAATGGGCTCATCAAAGTGTTTTTCGTGTCCGCAGCCGCCGGTAAAGCCGCCGCCGTGGATATATACAAGCACAGGCAGCTTTCCCTCTGCCTTTTCGGGGGTGAAAATGTTGAGGAACAGGCAATCTTCACTATATTCATAGGTTTCGCCCTTGCGGAACTCGTTGTAGTAGAAAATTTTTTTGAGGTTTTCTTCCTCGTTATAAAAGGCCCGGGGCTGGTAAGAGCAAGCACCGTATTTCGTAGCATCGTAAACGCCCTCCCAGGATACCACCTGCTTGGGATATTCCCAGCGACCGGCGGTGGCGTAGCGGATGCCCTTAAAAGCAATCGTTCCCGGATTCTTTCCGGGACAGCCCTGCACATCGCCGCAGGGAGTATGCACAATGTAATCCATAAGCTTCTCCTTAGTAATATCGGCACGGCAAAAGCCGTGCCGATGGGTTAATTTTTTACTGTTCTTCTGCGACGGCTGCGCCCTGCTTTTGGGCGTTCATAGCAGCGCGAACCTCAAGTCGGATCGTAGCCATGTCGTTCTGTGTGCCAAGGAGTTGCAAAGCTGTATTGTCTTCCTAAGACCGCTTGGCCTCCGACTTGGCACGGCAAAAGCCGTGCCGATGGGTTAATTTTTTACTGTTCTTCTGCGACGGCTGCGCCCTGCTTTTGGGCGTTCATAGCAGCGCGAACCTC
>JAZRKY010000002.1:0-4165 GCA_045646585.1 Faecousia sp.
CCCGGAGAGGAAAGCGGCGACTACGACCGGGAGGTAATGGACATTCTGCTTGGCAGTCGGGATATTCTCCTGTCCTTTTGGGAAGAAACGCCCTATCCCCTGCCCAAAATGCTGGCAATAACACTCCTGTACGCCCACGAGGTGCAGGGCTGGATTGACGGTGGCGAGCCTGCGGTTTTCGACCCCAAAGTATTGTTGGAACGGGCAAATAACTTCGCATTATATGCCGATATTGCGCCTATATTGACCTTTTTCCGCAATTTGGACATTCTCACGCCCCGCTGGGAAAGCCGACTTTCCAACCCTTCCCCCGCCCCTTGGTGCGAGAAAACCAAATACTTTGTCCGCTATGCCCTGCTGCGGTACTATCTGCAGGCGGTGTCTGATTATGACCTTATTTGCCGGGTGAAATGGATAATTATAGCCTGCCTGCTGTTAAAGACTTTAGGCGGAGATTTTGAAACCACCGCCCAGCTATTTTCCAAGGAAATTGAAAACAGCAGCGAAAATATGGAAGCCATCTTCGATGGCGCGTACACCTCCCCTGCCTTTACCGACCGCACCCTTTTGGGGCTGTTGTTAGATTGACAAAAACCACTGGAATCCCAGTGGTTTTTCTTTATTTTTTCCTGTTTTTTGTGCCTTTTAAGGCTTGTTTTGCCGCATTTACCTGCTCTCGGCTGATATTTTGCCGATCATCATATCTGGCAGCCAAGTACACCTGCCGCAACGCCGCAGCGCTTTCCTTGTCGGTATCCTGATGGATACGGCGAAGGACATCGGCGCTGGTATCGTTTTTCTTCAGCTTCAAGCCCCAGCCGTTTTCTGTGCGCAGAAACTCCCGGTACAGCTGCCGCACTTTATGGCGGTTGGATAGCACCGGCGGGCGATTCTTTTTAGGCGGGTCTATTACGGAAAGCTTCATTTTCCCTACCTCGCCAAAAGTCTTTCGCTTTTGGAAGGATTTATACAGCAGCACACCGGCAATCAGCAAAAGCACCGCCACCAGCAAGCCCCAAATAAGAATTGGGTCTGTAGGCAAGGCTTCTGTTTTTTCCTCCTCCGGCACGCCTGTACCTCCGGGCATAGAAGCCATAGGAAGAGTAAAGCTTGGCGCCGTTCCCGTAGGCTTTTCTGTGCCTTGGGGCAGCTGATTGTTGGATTGAAAAACCCATTCAAGCAGCCCACTGACTATTTGGATTACCGCCATTACAGGAACGCCAAACAAAGACAGCACCGCTTTGACAATTGCCAATAATTGCTGCCGCAGCAGTGGCTCTGCTACCAAAAAACCTATTACAATGGCAGCCGCAACGCCCAAAAGAGAGGTTAGCTGCCTGCGGTTATTTCTGGAATCGCTTTCCACGCCCAGCCGAAGCTGCCGCTGCAGCACAATGCCGCAGAGCGTATGGACAAAACCGTACCGCAAAATAACCTCTGCATCCAGCGCGGGCGCACCGTCGCCGGAAGCCATACTCAGGAACAGAAAAACATTAACCGCCAAATAGGAAATAACCAACAGCAGCAGGCTTCGGGTAAAAAACTGGTTATAGCTGTAATACTCCAGCTCCAGCTTCCCGCGAAAGATTACCAATGCTGTGTATATGGCAGGAATTGCCAACAGGAGCATTTGCGTCTGGTCATCTGCCAGCAGCAGACTAATAAACGGCAAAAAGCCGCACATAACCCGAAGAAAGCCCCAACTCTTTTCGTTAAAGAAGGTAGCAATACCCGCAGATATGCCGCAAATCAGCGCCGGAATCAGCAGTGGAATTGCAAACTGTATTGGCCCGGAGCTTAAAATGGCAAAGCAAATGTAACAATCGGAGAAAATCTTGAGTATCATCGCAATACTCATTCCGCCACCCCCTCACTGCCCCGCAGGACACATATGGGAGCGCCCACTGCGCTGCTCAGCTCCCCAAGGCAGCTATGCACCGCGCCCTTATCATCCGGGGTGATGACAATATAGGCCTCGCTGCTCTTTCTTGCCCGCAGGGTTTTATGCACCAGGTAGCGGAAAGAGTAAAAGCAGGTGGTATCCGCGCAGCCCAAGCCATATAAAATGGTATTTAAGTGCTGTTCTCCCAAACCCTCCACCATAGCGCTTACCTTACCTACAGGACCGGGCAGATTCCCATTGGTACGGAAGCCATAGGGAATTTTCATTCGCTCTAATGTTTCGCATACCGACCGGGTCAGCCGCAGACACTCTTCCAACTGGGCTTCCTCTGCGCCCTCCGTGTTCAGCAGCACCACAATATGCCGTTCGGCTGTATAATCGTACTGCTTGACCTGCAAATTTCCCGCTTGGGCAGTTCGTTTCCAGGAAATCGCGCGCATAGGCTCCCTGCCGGTATAGTCCCGGAAGCCGGTAGTAAGAATCGGGTCCTCCAAAATAAAACGCCGGACAGAAATATCTCCCAAAAAGCCACCCACCGCATCCAGCGCCAATTTTTGCTGGGAATGGTGGGGCATTACAACGATTTTTTGACCGTCGCCGTGGCATTTTGCCTCCCGAAAGCCCAAAAGGTTGCCGGCGCTCAAGTGGTAGGCGCCCATTTTGTACAGCCCACGATTGGGAATGCTGACCGTTACACTACGGGTGATACTCCGCCGCCCCCGGAGGGTCATTCGGTACTCCGCGTTCCAGGAAAGGAGGGTTTCCCGCCGGTGGGATTTGCACCAGGCAGCATCAGCTACCGGTCGCGCCTCCCCGGGAAAGCCCAGCACCAGCCGCACAAAGGGGACGGCAAGACGGCTGTGGTTTTCCAGTGTTACCCTTTGGGTGATGGGGTGATCCGGTTCTGCTAACAGCCTGTCCCAATCGGCGTGGATATGTAACGATTGCAAGGCAAAAGCCGCCCACTTGCGCTCTATGAGGAGAAAGCCCAGGATCAAGACCCCAAGCACAATAATCATAGGTTTTTCACATCCTCCATAGGCACAGCCAAACCGGCAATTACTTCCTGTAAGAAATTCTCGCCGTCTGCCCGGGAGCCGGACGCGGAAGTCAGTCTGTGCGCCAGCACAGGCACAGCCTCCCGAACTACATCCTCGGGAATAACATAATCTCTGCCTTCCATAGCCGCCGTAACCTGAGATGCCTTATAAAGCGCAATCGCGCCACGGGTGGAAACACCGCCCACCAACGCGCCTGCTTGCCGGGTCGCGCGAACAATATCCAAAATATATGCAGCTACATCCTCGCTTACGTAAACATTATGCAATTCCTTCCGTAATTCCATCGTTTCCTCTATGGTTACTACCTGCTCCAGCTCCTCCACCAATGTCAGGGTGGAGGGGCGGGCGATGACGGAAAGCTCCTGCTCCCGATCCATATAGCCCATACTCAGCCGCATAAAGAAACGGTCCATCTGCGCCTCCGGCAAGGGAAATACGCCGTAGGACTCAATGGGGTTTTGGGTAGCCATTACCATAAAGGGCTGCTGCATTTGGCGGGTAATGCCATCTACCGTAATCTGCCCCTCTTCCATCGCTTCCAACAGAGCAGATTGGGTGCGGGGTGTGGCGCGGTTGATTTCGTCCGCCAAAATCATCCCGGAAAACAACGGTCCGGGACGGAACTCAAAATCGCCGGTTTTAGGATTATAAAAATTGATACCGGTCAAATCAGAGGGCAGGAGGTCGGGCGTAAATTGGATGCGTTTGAAATTACCGCCAACAGTCTTAGAAAACGTCCGCAAAAGCATCGTTTTGCCAGTGCCGGGCACATCCTCCAAAAGCACGTGGCCGCCGCAGAGGAAGCTGACTACAACCTGGCGAATGACCTCATCCTTGCCCACAATCACGCGAGCGCAATTTTTCAGCACCTTTTGGGCGTAGTTTTGAAATTTCTCGGGATTCATATATTTTCCTCCTGAAGAGCGTAGTATTTTGTCGTTATTTTAGCACACTACCTGTGCTGCCGCAATCGTTATTTTTGCAAAAGCATCTTATTCTGTGGGTTTTTCGGCATTTTGAAGCCGAAAATATTTCTCTGCCCCCTTGACAAAAATGGAGCCACCTGCTATAATACATAAGCTGTCTGTGTTGCAGCGCAAAATATGGGGGTATAGCTCAGCTGGGAGAGCGCTTGAATGGCATTCAAGAGGTCAGCGGTTCGATCCCGCTTATCTCCACCAACCGAGGACGAAAGTCCTCG
>JAZRKY010000003.1:0-3961 GCA_045646585.1 Faecousia sp.
CCCCTTATCCTGCAGCTGCTGCAGGTGGTAGCTGACGGATGCGGTGGAATTGAGCCCTACCGCCGCGCCGATTTCCCGGACGGAGGGGGCATAGCCGTTTTCCTGAATAAAGGTATTGACAAACTCCAATATTTCTTGGGCTTTGTTGCTCTTTCTGGGCATAGAAAAGCCTCCTTTTCGGATAGTTTTATTTATTATAGCACATATGAACGAAAAAGAAAAGAGGAAATTTCAATTCATAATTACAAATTACAAATTATAAATTGGGACGGCAAAATTTATCATTTGGCATTTGTAATTTATAATTCCCCACTCCCATTTTCCCCAGTTTTTGCAAAACGGAGCGCATATACTATTACTGTATGGCTATGAAAAGGAGTGATTTTATGGAGGTCAGCGAAAAGACACGCCAGGTGTGGCAGCGGGTGCAGGGAGAAACCCCTGCAAATCCCCTGGGGCAGCTGCCGGAGATGATTGCGGAGGAAAAGCAGGACGCAGCTACTTATTTATATCTCTCCCACCGCTTCAGCGGTAAGGAGGGAGCAATGCTTCGGCGGATGTTTGAGGAGGAGCAGATGCACGTTACCTGCCTAAGGGGGATTTATCGAATGTGCAGCGGTGAGCGCTGCGCGGTACATACTGCCCCGGCAGAGGTAGATGAGCCGTCTATCGCCCTGCGGAAATGCTATGGGCGGGAAATGCGGTGCCTTGCCGCTTATGAAGCCTTATCCGGCGACAGAGAATACGGTCCCGTATTTGCCCAGCTTGCCCGCCAGGAACGAGAGCATTGTAAAAACATTTTGCATTTAATGGGCAAATTAGACCTAAAATGAAATTGACAATGGACAATGGACATTTGACAATTTTCTGCCCGCCCCTTGCCTCTCCCTTTGGGAGTAGTGCTCCGCGCAGCGAATCAAAATTGCAATGATTGCCGGTGGCAATCATACCTTGATTCATTGGTGCCCCAGTTTGTGAACTGGGGCGGAGAGGGTTTCCCTCTCAGTCAAAAATCAAAGATTTTCGACAGCTCTCCCGAAGGGAGAGCCAAGTCCTCAATTCTAAATCCATCGGCAGCGCCGACCAAAAACCCCTCCCCCGGGGGGAGGGTGGCCGGGTGGGAGCGAGGGCGGGTGAGGAATGGCGTGCAGAGGAGGTCTGTAGAATTGTGGTTATAGAGGGATTATCTCCCGCATTCCTCATCCGCCCCTGCGGGGCACCTTCCCCCCGGGGGAAGGGATGGCGGGTCGGGAGACCCGTCCCCTACGATAGTGAATTATCCGTCAAAAAGCCACCCGGATGGGTGGCTTTTTGACGCTTCACAGGTTTTATTCACAATATGTTCAAAATTTCTTGCAAATACAGAAAAAAATGTTATACTGTATTTGCAAAACCCGATTTTTATACAGAGAGGGGCATATTATGAAGATTAAAACCCTTAATAAAAGCTATGACGAGGTAATGGCCATCCAGCCACCCAAGCATTTTAAGCCTATGAAAACCAACATTTTCTGGCAGACCCTTACGATGGCTCTGTCCAAGATTATGCTGCTTTCTGCCCAATTCACACATAACGAGGTAGGTATGGAAAGGCTTGGCAAAGACGAGCCCGCCCTCATACTTATGAATCACTCCGCCTTTGCCGATTTTGAGGTAGCATACTCTATGCTCTACCCCAGAAAATTCAATACCGTTGCCGCCTTTGAAACCTTTATGGGACTTGACTGGATTATGAAGCCCATCGGCATCTTCCCCACAAGAAAATATATGTCCGACCCCCAGCTTATCCGGGATATCAAGCACTGCCTTGTGAAAAATAAGAGCTCTGTGCTGATGTTCCCCGAGGCAGTTTATAGCTTAGATGGTACCTGCGTAACCTTACCCGCATCGCTACCAAAGCTCATTAAGCTGCTGGGCGTTCCCCTTTGCTTTCTCCAAACCAAAGGCGTTTATCTCAGCAATCCCGCTTACGGTTTTGTAAAGCCCCGTAAAGTTCCTATGCACGCAGAGCTTCGCTATGTGCTTTCTCCCGAAGAGATTAAGCAAATGAGCGTTGCCCAAATTCAAGAGGTCATCGACCGGGAATTTTCCTATGACGATTTCCGCTATCAAAAGGATAATAACATTATCCTTGATGAGCCCTTCCGGGCAGAGGGTCTGCATACCATTCTCTACAAATGCCCCCACTGTCAAAAAGAGGGTCATATGGAAAGCAGCGGCACCACCCTTTCCTGCACCGCCTGCGGCAAAAAGTGGGAGCTGACGGAGCAGGGCTATCTCAAGGCAACCGAGGGCGAAGGCTACTTTGACCACATTCCCGATTGGTACAAATGGGAGCGGGAATGTGTCCGCAAAGAAATCCTTGATGGCACATATGGCTTTGATGTTCCCTGTGATATTACAATGATTGTCGACACGAAAGCCCTTTATAAGGTAGGCGCAGGCAGACTTTCTCACAATATGGAAGAGGGCTTCCACTTAACCGGCTGCGATGGCAAAATCGACCACCGCCAAAGCTCAGACACTTTATACACCTGCGAGGCAATTCCTTATTTCTATCAAATAGATGATGTGATTGGCTTGGGAGACAGCCGCACCCTCTATTTTGTATTCCCCACGGAGCAAAAAGAGGTGGTTGTAAAGGCAAAGCTGGCAACCGAAGAAATCTTCAAAATTCTCGCCCAGCAAAGACAGGCAAAAAAGCTGGAAAGAAAAACAGAAGCATAAATATCCACGAAAAGCCACCCTATCGGGTGGCGACGAATAAGAATATTTCGTAGGGGCGATTCACGAATCGCCCGCAAAAAGCCAACGAGTTTTTGCGCCCGTTGGCTTTTTATCGTAGAGTGGGAGTCAGGTGACTATCGAAAGATTATACCAGGAGTGGTGCACCGCGCAGCGAATCTAAAATATCAATGATTGCCGGGGGCAATCATACCGCAAATAGTTGCCACGGGCATAAATGCCCTCGCAATGACAACGGAATTTGGTAATTGTCAATTATCAACTGTCAATTTTCAATTCTTTTCAACCCGGTTTACATAGAGATTAGACTTGTCGTGCTTGCGGAAGGCCTGAATTAAGAGCATGCCGCCGGCAAGAATAAAGCTGACCAGCGCCACCACCTGGCTGATGCGGAACTGACCCCAGTAAAGGCTGTCTGTCCGCAGGCCCTCGATAATGGCTCTGCCAAGGCCGTACCAGGCAACATAACCCAAGGCAATCTGACCGTCATACTGCCGTTTCTTGGAGGCAAAGTGCAGCAGCACAAAACCCAATAAATTCCACAAGGACTCATACAGGAATGTGGGATGGTGATACTCCCAAGCCTTGGTTGTGGTATTGTAAAGACCCATCCGCAGGAAGGAATCCGTCTCCGCGCCAAAGGCTTCCCGGTTAAAGAAATTGCCCCAGCGACCGATCATCTGACCGATAAGGAAACTGACACCAACCAAATCGAAGGCCGCAAGCACACTAATCTTCTTGTAAAGGCAATAGGCAACCGTACCGATAAATGCGCCGATGACGCCGCCGTAAATAGCAAGACCACCCTCCCAGATATAGAGGATAGATATGGGGTTGTCCTTATAATGCTCCCACTGGAAGGCGCAGTAATACAATCGGGTGCAAATAATCGCAAAGGGAATAATCAGCAGCGCGCCGTCAATAATATCGTCCTGCTTAAAGCCGAACTGATTACAGCGGCGCAGGCCGTAAATGGCCGCCAGCGCAAGACCGATGGCGATAATCAGACCGTAGTAGTTAATCTGGAAAAAGCCCAAGTCCAGCACTCTGCCGGGATTAAGTGTCAAGCCAAATAAAGAGATTTCTGTGTATTGCATATAATTTCCTCCTTGGTAAAATTGACAATGGACAATTGACAGTTGATAATTTAGGTAGAAAAACCGATGGATTCAGACCTTGGCTCCCCCTAAGGGGGAGCTGTCAAAAATCTTTGATT
>JAZRKY010000004.1:0-11586 GCA_045646585.1 Faecousia sp.
CACCTCCTTGGCTCACAGAACGACATGGCTACGATCCGACTTGTTATAAATGAAACCTTGTCATTCCAAAAGGAACGACAAGGTTTTTTATTCGCAGTTTCCGCCTACGGCACGGGAAACCCGTCCCCTACGATGTATAATCGGTGGTGCATTCCGGGAGATTGCCACAGGCGGCAAAGCCGCCTTCGCAATGACATACGATTTTTGATAGTGCTTTCTAAATCTGTCGGCGTAGCCGACACCATAATTGTCAATTATCCATTGTGAATTGTCAATTACTTTAGCCGGCAGAGTCGAATTGGGCGTTGTAGAGCTTGTAATAATGCCCCTTTTTCGCCATCAGTTCTTCGTGGTTTCCCTGCTCTACTACCTCGCCCTGATCCAGCACCAAAATATTATCGGCAGAACGAATGGTAGAAAGTCTGTGGGCGATAACAAAGCAGGTTTTTCCCTTCATAAGGCTTCGCATCGCGTCCTGAATCCGCTGCTCGGTGCGGGTATCTACATTGGAGGTAGCTTCGTCTAAAATCAGCATATGGGCATCCAAAAGCATAGCCCGGGCGATGGTAAGAAGCTGCTTTTGTCCTTTGGAAATCGATGCGCCGTTGTCTGTAAGGACGGTATTGTAGCCCTCAGGCAGGCGGGAAATATAGCCGTGAATATGGGCGGCCTTTGCTGCCTTTACCACATCCTCCATAGTAGCATCTGGCTTTCCGTAGGCAATATTTTCAAAAATGGTGCCGTTAAAAAGCCAGGTGTCCTGTAAAACCATAGTGTACGCTTTTCGCAAGGACGCGCGGGTAATTTCCCGAATGTCCCGACCGTCCAGCAGCACTTTTCCACCGTCCACATCGTAAAACCGCATCAAAAGGTTAATGATGGTGGTTTTGCCCGCGCCGGTATGACCCACGATAGCCGTCAGCGAGCCGGGGGCGGCGTGGATATCCAGCTTTTTAATGATGGGCTTATCCGGCAAATAGGAAAAATCCACCTGCTGGAATTTCACATCGCCGGATACCTCCGTAATCTCCACCGCATCGGGAGCATCCTCTGCTTCCGGCTGGGCGTCAATGAGGGAAAATACCCGTTCCGCCGCCGCAAGGGCGCTTTGCAAATCCGCAAAAATATTGGCAAGCTCATTGACAGGACCTGAGAATTTCCGGGAGTACTGAATAAAGCTGGAGAGATTGCCAAGGGTAACCTTTCCCCGATAAAACAGCACTGCGCCAAAAAGACACACCAGCGACAGGGAAATATTACTGATGAAGTTCACCACAGGGCCGTTCATTGTGCCGTTGGCTTCTGCGGTGGTGTAGGCCTTGATAGCCGCATCGTTTTTCTCGTCAAACTCCCGCAGCACCGCATCCTCTCTGCCGTAGGCGCGGGTTGTGCTGTGGGCTGTGAGCATTTCCTCCACAAAGCCGTTCAGCGCCCCTAATTTCCGGGAGCGTTCCCGGAACAGCTTTCGTGTCCAGCTGGCATACCATTTGGAAAACAGAAAGGTCAGGGGCACGGTAACACAGAAAATCAGCACCAACACCGGGGCGATGGTGAACATCATAATAAAGGACACCGTTACCGTAACAATGCTCTGCAAAATTTGCACCGCATCGGCAGAAAGAGTGGTGTTGACCGTATCTACATCATAGGTGATAACGCTGATAATATCGCCGGTTTGGTTTTTATCGTAAAAGCCCACAGGCAGGCGCATCATATTGGAAAATATATCCTGCCGCATATGGGTGGACACCTCTTTAGAGAGATATGCCATGGCAATTCGCAAAAAGTAGTTTAATATAGCAGACAAGCAATAGCAAACCACCATCCAAAAGGCGCAGGAGAAAACAACGGAAAAATCCACCTTACCTACGCCCAAATCCACCGCATCCAGGGCTGTGCCGGACAGCTTCGGTCCGTAAAGCGCCAACGCGCTGCCGGCAACAGACAGTACAATCGCCCCAATCAGCAAATACCGACTTCTGCCCAAATATCGCCACAGGCGCAGAAGGGTTCCCTTTTTATCAACAGGCTTGTTGCTAAACTGGCGTTTATCCCCGCCGGTTTCCCCGCGGGTCATTCTTCCTCGCATTCCCGCCATTATGCCCCCTCCTCTCTGTCGCCCATCTGGGCGTTAGCAATCATTTTATATTCTTCGCAGGTTGCCATTAGCTGCGTATGATTGCCTGCGCCGATTACCGCGCCGTCATCCATTACCAAAATAAGGTCAGCCTGGCGCAGAGAGCTGATGCGCTGGGCGACAATGACTTTTGTGGCGTTTTCGTAATTTTGCCGCAGGGCGCGGCGGAGATTGGCATCGGTTTTATAATCCAGCGCCGAAGAGGAATCGTCTAAAATCAGGATTTCCGGCTTGCCTGCCAAGGCGCGGCTGATAAGCAGCCGCTGCTTCTGTCCGCCGGAGAGGTTATTGCCCCGAATATCCACCTCGCCGGAAAGTCCGCCCTTTTCCGCCACAAAATCTGTCCCTTGGGCATCTTTTATAGCAGAAAGCAGGTCTTCATCGTTTATATCCCGGTAATAGCGGATATTTTCCCCGATTGTGGTCATTTTGATAAAATCGTTTTGGAATACCACGCCGAATTTCTCCCGCAGCTCATCGTTTGGGATGGTGCGGATATTCTTGCCGTCAATTAGGATTTTACCGCTATCCACATCGTAAAGCCGCAAAAGCAGCTTTATAATGGTGCTCTTTCCCGAGCCGGTTGCACCCAAAATGCCCAAGGTCTGCCCCTTATGCAGGGAAAAGCTGAGGTTTTCCAAATTGTTTCCCTTGCCGGCGTAGCTGAAGGTTACATCCCGGAAAACAATATGGGGCGCATTTTCCTCTGCCGTCTCCTCCGGGAAAAGGGTCATATCCTCAGGCAGCTCCATCACTTCGGAAATGCGGTTTGCGCTGGCTTGGGCGGTGGCGCACATAATAATCACCCGGGTTACCATCACTGCCGCATTGAGAATCATTGTAAAATACTGCAAAAATGCCACAATCACACCGGGCTTAATGCCCCCGGAATTTACCCGGTGAGCACCTGCCACCACCAAAACGGTCAGTCCTAAATTAAGTATCAGTGTCGTCAGCGGACCGCTGAGGCCGGTTATCTTTTGGGCTTTCAGGGAGCTTTCGTTGCGATTCTCTACCGCATCATTAAACCGCGCCTTTTCGTGGTCTGTCTTGCTCAGCGCCTTAATGACCCGCACGCCGGTGATATTTTCCTGGCAAATCATTACGATTTTGTCCTGCAATTCGTGGGTTTTACGGTGCAGCGGCACAGATTTCTTTGTTACAAAGAAAACCACAAGACCAATTAACGGCAAAAGGGCGATAAGTATCAGCGACAGAGGCACATCCATTGACATCATAGAGAAAATGCCGCCAACAAGCAAAATAGGCGCGCGCACACCGATGCGCTGGATACGGACAATGAGATTATTTACATTGTAAGAATCGCTGGTAAGGCGAGAGACCGCAGAGGGTACGGTTACGGCATCCATCTGCCGGGGAGACAGCCGCTGGAGCTTATCGAACAAGTCGTGGCGCAGAGTGCGGGTGATTTTTCCCGCGGTTTTGGATGCCATTCGGTTGGCAACTATGTTCATAACCAACGCCACAGCCGAACAAAGCACCATAAGCCCACCGAAAAGATAGATTTCCTTTTCTAAGCCCGCAGGCACTTTTTCGTCCAGTATCACTTGCATCAGCTTGGGAATTTGCAGCTCCACATAGGTAGCCACAAATTTAATAGCCAAGCCAACAAGAATAATCCACCAATAAGGATTGATATATTTGAGTAATTTTCCCATATCCATCCTCCTTTTTTACAGCATTCCATTTATAAATAAAATAACAAAATTGGACTTTTTCGTCAAGTTTTCGGGTATGATTTTTCTTGCTTTGTTAAAAATACAAGCAGGAGGGATTGCGATGAAAGAAAAAGAAAAGCCCCAAATTCCCTGGGAGGCAAAAGACCCCAAGCCGCCCATTGTAAATTCCGGGCATATGGAAAACCGCAGGGTGAATTGACAGTTGACAATGGACAATGGATAATTGCAAATTGTAGGGGACGGGTTTCCCGTCCCTTCCATCAATAATCAAAATATAACGCCTACTCCGTCCGTAACCCTTCCGTTATTATTTTGGTTGCAAGACAGAAACCCTCCCGAAAAGTCTCGAGCGACAAAATATGTATATATTCATCGTAACGATCCGCATACGCATCCAAAACCTTTCTTTGTTCATCGGTTAGGGTATTATCTAATATTTCTTTGTTTTTTACGATTAAATGAAGAAGTTTTCGTAACTGCGGATTGTTCTCTCCTGCGTGCTCAGCAGGCATAATATTTCCATACCACAATTCATCAATCATTTTCATATTTTTCACCTCCTAAATTATTTTAACCTGTTTTAGGTTATATGTCAATAATCTGTTTCAGGTTATTGTAAAATAGGTTCATACTTTAGGAGGTGTTGTCATGTACAAACGAATCCGTGATCTCCGTGAAGACAGGGACTTGACCCAACGGCAGGTAGCAGAGATGCTTGGTATGTCTCAAACGGGATATTCCAAGTATGAAACAGGCGAAAATGATATTCCTACCGCCATTTTAATTAAACTTGCCGATTTTTATGATACTTCTGTGGATTATCTGTTAGAGAGAATAAACCACAAGTAAGCAAACCCATTTTATTGTTTTAACGAGAGGAGGCGTATTTTGTGAAGCGGTTTTGGCTTGTTCCCATTCTATTGCTGTGCATTTTGCTTATCCCTATAAAAGCCGCTGCCGCAGAGGGCGAAACCGCCTTGCAGCTTCACGCCGTTGTGGCGTCTGACGGCAAATGTCAAATCACCGTCAATGCAACCGTTCACAAAAGCGACGCCGGACCTCTTTATTTTTCTCTTCCGGCAGATGCGGCGGGCATAACGGTAAATGGCTCTTCCATCCAGGCTACCACCATCGGAAACGCCAAGCAAATAGAGCTTTCTTCCCTCTTAGGCGCCGGCGCGGGGGATTTCTCCTTCACCGTTAAATATACCCTCCCGGACATTATTTATAAAAACGGAAACGGTCTGGAGCTTCGCCTGCCGCTGCTTTGCAGCAGTACATATCGGGTAGATTACCTGCGTTTTTCCCTGACCCTTCCCGGGCAGGTAAACGCAAAGCCCACCTTCCAAAGCGGTTATCACCAAAGCAACATTGAAAAAGACATTGTGTACACCTTAAACGGCGCAACCATCACCGGCAGCTGCGCTACCACGCTGGTAGACCACGAAACCCTGACCCTCTTTTTAGCTGTAGAGGAAACGATGTTTCCCCAGCCGATTTTGGAGATTTTCTCCTCCAATATTGATACCGTAGGTGTTGCCGTCTGCGCAATTCTTGCCTTTTTATACTGGCTGTGGAAGCTGCGGTGTATGCCCCCACGGCGAAAATCCAGTCCTTTTCCCCCGGAGGGCTTAAACGCAGGTCTACTGGGTACGGTTTTAGGGCTGCAAAACGCAAATCTTAGTATGATGGTCTTTTCCTGGGCGCAGCTTGGCTATATCCGCATTCGCCCGGAACACGGACGGGTAATCCTGCTAAAATGGATGGATATGGGCAACGAGCGCAGCGATTTTGAGCAAAAATGCTTTAAGAGCCTGTTTGCCAAAGGAAACCGGGTGGATTGCTCCAGCTACCGCTACGCCTATCATTGCCAAAAGGTCGCCCGTATGCAGCCCCCTGTCCATCATCTTATGGACAAGCGGTGCGGAAACCCGCGGGTTTTCCAGCTGCTTACCACCTTATGCGGTCTCTTTGCCGGTCTTGGCACAGGTCTTGCCATCGGCTTTGGCGGTCTTTTGCAGCCTGTAACCGCCATATTGGGCGCGGTCTTAGGCTGCTACACCGCCTATCACATCCAAAACTGGGCGGGGTGTCTGTTTTTATACAAGCGGTATCAGCTGATTCTCAGTGTTTCCCTTGCCATTATTTGGATTGCTCTTTCCTTCTTTGCCGGGCGGCTTTTACTGGGTATTTTGTTTATTGCCTTTGAATTTTTGGCAGGCATCCTTGCTTATTACGGCGGTCGGCGCACTGAGGACGGAAAACAGGCGATGGCGCAGATTTTGGGCTTCCGCCGCCACTTAAAGCACATTTCCCACACGGATTTAGAGCTGCTGTGCAAAGGAAATCCCGATTACTATTTCGATTTTGCCCCCTATGCCCTATCTTTGGGCGTTGGCAAGGCATTTGCCCATCAATTTGGGGCAAAGCCTTTCCGGGAATGTCCGTATATCGACTATCCCGCAAAAGAAGGGCGTACCGCCGCCAAGTGGAATAAAACGATGGAGGACATCTTGGACAAGATGGACGAACAAAGCCAAAAGCTACCCCTTAGAGAACTGACCAAAAAGATAAAAAGACTTATGAGATAAAAAAGCCTCCCCTTACACAAGGGAGATAGGTCTCCGAATAGTGAGCCGGAGGAATTACATCTACTTTGCAGGCGAATGTAACTACTGGTTCCTGCCAGAGGCGGCACTTTCTTGCTCCGCCAAGAAAGTACCCAAAGAATGCGGCATAGGGGAGGGTTTGAGTTGTTTGCTCCCGCAAACAAAGCCACCTCCCCTATGTACCCCACCAGGCCCGCCACGCCGATAGATGTCAAAACTTTTCGGTGCAGCTATTGGGGATTCCAAAGGGGGATTTTCCCCTTTGGTCGTCTGGAGAGTCCGAGAACCATACGAAAGGTTCTCGGCGGCTCTTTGCATACTTTCTCGCCGGAGAGAAAGTATGGCTCGCCCTACTTAACTGTCAACTAAAAAACCGCCCGGGGGCGGTTTTTTCTTATTTGTTCTGTTCCAGATAAATGAGTAGTACCGCAATGTCTGCCGGGCTGACGCCGGAAATACGCCCTGCCTGCCCGATGGACACCGGGCGGATTTCAGAAAGCTTCTGCCGGGCTTCCAACCGTAGTCCGCCTATGGCTTCATAGTCGATATCCGGGGGGATTTTTCGGCTTTCCTCCTGCAAAAACACCTGCACCTGCTTTTCCTGCCGGGCAAGGTAGCCGGCGTACTTGATTTGGATTTCCACTTCCTCTGTTACAGCCTCGCAAAGGGCAGGTCTATCCTTATCAAAGGGCGCAAGATCTGCATAGGTTACCTGGGGTCTGCGGAGCAAATCCGCAAGGCGGGCGGAATTGGCAACAGGGGTGCTGTCGTACTTTGCAAGCATTTCATTTAAGTGTTCGCTTGCCGCTACGCCTGTGCTTTCCAGCCTTTGCATTTCCCGGCGGACATTTTCGTATTTTTCCTCCACCTGGCGAAGTCTCTCCGGGGGTACAAGCCCGATTTTTGCGCCAAGGGCAGTGAGCCGTTGGTCGGCATTATCCTGCCGATGGAGCAGACGGTACTCAGAACGGCTGGTCATAATCCGATAAGGTTCTTCTGTTCCCTTTGTAACCAAATCGTCAATCAGCGTGCCGATATAGCTGGTATCCCGGGTCAGTACAAACGGCTCTTTCCCCTGAATTTTTAGCGCCGCGTTCACACCTGCCACCAAGCCCTGCACAGCCGCCTCTTCATAGCCGGAAGAGCCGTTAAACTGCCCTGCGCCGTAAAGCCCGGACACATTTTTGCTCTCCAAGGTAGGATACAGGCTGGTAGGGTCTACGCACTCATACTCGATAGCGTAAGCCGGGCGCATAATTTCCGCATTTTCAAGACCCGGAACGGTGCGCAGCATTTTAATCTGCACATCCTCGGGAAGGCTGGAGGAAAAGCCTTGGATATACATTTCTTCCGTATCCAAGCCGCAAGGCTCAATAAAGAGCTGATGGCGGTTTTTCTCCGCAAAGCGGACAATTTTCGTTTCAATACTGGGGCAGTAACGAGGACCGACGCCGGAAATTGTGCCATCGTACATAGGGCTGCGGTGGAGATTATCCCGGATGATTTGGTGGGTTTCCTCGTTGGTATAGGTCAGATAGCAGACCGCCCGATTTTCTAACTTGTGCTCTGTGCGGAAAGAGAAGGGCTCGGGAATCTCATCCCCCTCCTGCAGCTCCATTTTGGAAAAGTCGATGCTGCGGCGGTTCACTCTGGGGGGTGTGCCGGTCTTAAATCGGCGCAAAGGCAGCCCTAATTGCCGCAAATTGTCCGCAAGACCCACAGACGGGTGCATACCGTCAGGCCCGGAAGGGCTGACGCACTCGCCGGTGATAACGGTGCTGTCCAAATAAGTGCCGGTGGCAAGAATCACGGCTTTTGCGCCGTAAATTGCCCCAAGCTGGGTTTTAACGCCGGTAACACAGCCGTTTTCTGTGAGAATTTCCGTAATCATTGCCTGCTTCAGGTCTAAATTCTCCTGCTGCTCCAGCACCTGCTTCATATATGCCTGATAGCGGCGGCGGTCAGCCTGCGCCCGCAGAGAATGCACCGCCGGACCTTTGCCCCGGTTGAGCATACGGTACTGGATGCAGGCCACATCGGCAGACAGCGCCATCTGACCGCCCAAGGCATCCAGCTCACGAACGAGATGCCCTTTTCCTGTGCCACCGATGGCAGGATTGCAGGGCATATTGCCCACCGCATCCAAATTGATGGTAAAGAGGACGGTTTTCAGCCCCAAACGGGCAGAAGCCAAGGCCGCTTCGATGCCGGCGTGTCCTGCGCCAACCACCGCAACCGACCAATCCCCTGCGTGATAGGTGTTCATTCTTTTGTCTCCTCAGCGATAGGATGGGTGATGATTTCGCAGCGGTTAATAGGCGTACCAAGGGCGTGGAATTTTTCCTCGTACCCGGTCATAATGCCCACAGGACCGTTGGCGTGTAAGTCTCGGGTTACATTTTTCGCAGGCAGCCCCACCAATTCCAGTTCCTCTAAAGTGAACTCGAAAAGGGGCGCATTGTCGGTCTTAAAGTGAATTTCGCCCCCATCCCGAATGACACGGGAGTACATCCGCAAAAAGGTGCGGTAGGTCAGCCGCCGCTTGGCATTCTTGCTTCTGGGCCAGGGGTCGGGGAAGTTGATAAACAGACGGTCGATTTCGCCAGGGGCAAAGCAGCCCTCCATCAGCGCCACATCCATATCCACAAAGAACACATTTTTAAGCCCCATATTCTTGGCCTTTTCCATCGCCACCACCATCGCCTCCCGGCATCTTTCAATGGCAATCAGCAGCACATCGGGATTGGCGGCAGCGGTTTCTGCCGTAAATTTACCCTTGCCGCAGCCAACCTCTACCCAAAGAGCCGTTGCCCCCGGCATCAGCTCCCGCCAAGCGCCCTTGCGGGCAGTGGGGTCTGCGATGCGATAAGCGGCGCAGGCCTCTGTCCGGGGCGCTAAATTCTTCATTTTCCGCATTCTCATAAGGATTCCTCCTATATAGGTTTCTATTTTCCATACACCAAAAAGCACTTGCGTTAGGATATGTAGGGGCGAGCATCGCTCGTCCGTACCGCACAAGCAACATTTTACGAACCTACTCCCTTTGCGGACGGCACAATGGCCGCCCCTACAGTGTAATTTTTCCGTTGTTTCATCGCCTCTTTGCAGTATAGCAGAAAACCCTCGCTCCGTCAATTATCTATCCCCTACCGGGGCTTGCAATAAGGGGAAAAATATCGTATAATAGCAAAAATGCTAAGGAGATTTTTCTATGTCTGTCGAACATAAACACGACCACCACGAACACGATCACGCCTATATGCACGCCCACGGCATCGCCCATTCCCACGGCCACGTCCACGAAAATCAAAAGGCCGTTATTAACCGCCTTTCCCGGGCTATCGGGCATTTGGAAAAGGTAAAACGGATGGTGGAAGAGGGCTACGATTGCTCTGAGGTGCTGATTCAGCTTGCGGCCGTCCGCAGCGCGCTGGATAACACCGGCAAGGTCATCTTAAAAGACCATATGCGCCACTGTATGGTGGACGCGGTTGCCGCCGGCGATGAAAATGCCATTGACGACCTCTGCGAAGCCATTGACAAATTTATGAAATAAGAGAATCCGCTGTAGTTTATACAGCGGATTCTTTTTAATGGATACTGATATGCTCTCGGGGGGTATCGGTAACACGGGAGCTGGTTTTGCCCTCGGTGCGGATTTCCCCTGCCAGCAGGAGAGACCGCTTGGTAAGGGCCGGACCTACAAGCTCGTAAACCAAAACAGAGAACAGCACTACATTTCTTACAAGAGCGCCGTCGGAAAGAGCTGCGGCGGTTAATGCCATACCCAGCGCCACGCCTGCCTGGGGAAGAAGCGTAATTCCCAAGTGCTTTGTAACCGCCGGGGTGCAACGGGACAGCTTGCAGCTCCCCCAAGCGCCAAAACACTTACCTGCGGAACGGGAAAGAATATACAAAACACCCACCAAAAGGGTAATGGGATTTACAATCACCTGCAAATCCAGTTCCGCGCCGGAAATGACAAAAAACAGCACATTCAGCGGCACTGTCCACTTTTCCACACGCTCCATCAGCTCCTGGGAGGTATCGCAGACATTACAAAATACCGTACCCGTCATCATACAGGTCAGCAACAGAGAAAAGCCGCAGTGGATAGGTCCAATGTTGAATTTCAGCATAGAAAGACCTACCGCAAGAAATACAAACGCCAATGAAAGGGTCAGCCGCTTACTGCCGGAATGGAACAAATGCTCCACCCGATCCAGTAAGATGCCGATAATCGTGCCGAGACCTACAGAAAGCAGAATCTCAACCAGCGGCTCAACCACCACGCCTAAAACATTGACCGCCCCGCTTTCCAACGCGCTGGCAATACCAAAGGAAACGGAAAACAAAAGCAAACCCACCGCATCGTCGATGGCAACCACCAAAAGGAGCAGTCGGGTCAGCGGACCGTCTGCTTTATACTGCCGAACGACCATTAACGTTGCCGCAGGGGCGGTTGCGGATGCGATCGCGCCCAAAACCAGGGCAGCCGGCAGAGAAATCACCTGGGGGAACAATAAATGCAGTGCGACTAACACAACATCCACCAAAACCGTTGTTACCACCGCCTGCAAAATACCGATGGTGGTGGCTTTGGAGCCCATACTTTTGAGCTGATGCAGTCGGAACTCGCTGCCCATCGAAAAAGCAATAAAGCCCAGGGCCGTCTGCGTCAAAACACTAAGCCCCTCTGCCTGCTCCAACGACTGAAAGCCAAAGCCGGGTATGCCCAGCGCGCCAAGGCAGAAAGGACCCAGCGCCAAGCCCGCCACCAAATAGGCAGTAACCGCAGGCAAATTCAGCTTTTTGGTAAGCCGGGACATCATAAGACCGCCGATAACTGCGGCGGCCAAGCAAATCATTGTTGTTTCCATAACGAAACCTTCTTCTTATCAAAATTCCCAACCCTTATCATACGCCTCTGCGCGCCATTGTTCAAGAGCAATACTGCCTAAATTTTCGGAAATAAAACCCCGCCTTTTTGGCACAATGCAAAAAAGCGGGGTTCATTCTATATTTATTTATGCGCCTTACTTAGCTTTCGTTCCTCTTTTGTTTTGGAAAATTTCTCCAGTTCGGGAACAAGAATCATACAGATAAGGGCTGCGGTAAAGCCGCCGTTATACAGGCAATA
>JAZRKY010000005.1:0-12544 GCA_045646585.1 Faecousia sp.
TTGCAAAGCTGTATTGTCTTCCTAAGACCGCTTGGCCTCCGACTTCCGGGCGGTTGGCAACGAAGCGCCCCTTAGGGAGACCTTGGCCGCTGCTATGGTAATGCTGACCCGCTACCGGGGCAGAGAATTTTTCTGGGATCCCTTCTGCGGCTCCGGCACCATCCCTATTGAAGCCGCCTTAATTGCCAAAAACCGCGCCCCCGGCTTAAATCGGTCCTTTGGCGCAGAAAATTTTGCTTGGGTGGATAAGGACGTTTTCGCCTCTGTCCGCACCGAAGCCAAGGATAAGGAATTTTCCGGCAAATATAAGATTTTAGGCTCGGATAACGACCCCAAGTGCGTCAGCCTTTCCTTTGCCAATGCCAAAAAGGCAGGGGTCTCCGATTGCGTCAGCTTTACAGACGGCGACGCCACCAAAATGAGCCTGCCGTCAGATGGCGGCATTCTGGTCTGCAACCCGCCCTACGGTCAGCGCCTTATGGAGCAGGACAGCGCAAGACGGCTTTATAGCGCATTGGGTCGCCATCTGAAATATGCCAACAACTGGCAAAAGTTTATTATCACCTCCGAGCCGGAATTTGAG
The DNA here is from genome assembly GCA_045646585.1 of Faecousia sp. Taxonomy (GTDB): domain Bacteria; phylum Bacillota; class Clostridia; order Oscillospirales; family Oscillospiraceae; genus Faecousia. Next base: position 584 of record JAZRKY010000005.1, read on the forward strand.
CTTTATTTCGGTCGTCGGGCAGATAAAAAGCGAAAGCTCTACAACGGTATGATTAAGTGCGATTACTTTATGTTTACAGGTAACGAGAGAAAGAAGGCAAAGTAAAATGAAGCATCTTTTTATCATTAACCCCGCAGCAGGCAGCCGCAATCGAACAAAGGAGTTTACAGAGAAAATTGAAGCCGTTTTTGCCGGCACAGACCTTTCCTATCGAATTGAAGTCTCCTCTGCCCCCGGCGAGTGCGCCCGAATTGCCCGGGAAGCCGCTAAGTCCGGCGAGGAATACCGCATTTACTCCTGCGGCGGCGACGGCACGATGAATGAGATTGTAAACGGCATCGTGGGTTACCCCAATGTAGCGGTTACGATGTACGCAGGGGGCAGCGGCAACGACTTTACCAAGCTCTTTGACGATCCCTCCGCTTTCCGTGAGCTGCCCCGGCTGATGGATTGTAAGGAAGCGGAATTTAACCTCATAAAGTGCAACGATAAGTATAGCTTAAACATCTGCTCTGCCGGTCTGGATGCCAGAATTGGCATTGATGTGGCAAACTACAAGCGCCTGCCGCTGCTCAGCGGTTTCCGGGCATATGTGGTGTCTGCGGTAGTCAATGTAATTCGGGGCATCGCCCAGCATTTCGTGGTGGAAATCGAGGGCGAGCGGATTGACGAAGCATTTACAATGATTTGCGTCTGCAACGGCAGATTTTACGGCGGCGGCTTCAATCCCGTGCCGGAAGCTGACCCCTCGGACGGACTTTTGGATGTTCTGCTTGTGAAAAAGGTTTCCCGGCTGCAAGTGCCGGGTGTGGTGGGTAAGTACAAAAACGGCAGATATAAAGAGCTGCCCCACTTAGTACGCCATATCCGCACCACCGACTTAAAAATCATCTGCGACGAGCCCACCGGCATCCAGTTAGACGGTGAGGTGCTGGAAGCCAAGGAAATCGAATTTTCCGTATCCCCCCACAAAATCCGCTTCTTCTACCCCAAGGAACTTTCCTGGGAAACCGAAAAAGCAACTGTTTAATTCATAATTACAAATTACAAATTATAAATTTTACATACTCGGTTGTCATTGCGAGGGCACACTGTGCCCGTGGCAATCTCCTGGTATAATCTTCCAATTACGATTGCACCACAGCCTCCCTTTACACAAGGGAGCCTTTATAACTACTAACATTGGAGAACATGATGCTGGAACTGTTAGCGCCTGCGGGCTCTATGGAAGCCCTGAGAGCCGCCGTGCAAAACGGCGCAAATGCTATATATCTTGGCTGCGGGCAGTTTAACGCCCGGCAAAGCGCCAAGAATTTCACACCCCAAACCTTAACGGAGGCGGTGAAATACTGCCATATCCGTGGCGTAAAGGTTCACCTGACCTTAAATACCTTGGTGTCTGATTTGGAAGTGCCTGCCGCTTCCGATCTGATTCGTCAGGCGGCAAATAGCGGCGTAGATGCCTTTATCGTGCAGGATTTGGGCATTATTCAGCTTTGCCGCCAGATTGCCCCCTATATCCCCTTGCACGGCTCTACCCAGATGAGCATCCATTCCCTTTCCGGCGTGGAGCTTTGCGCCGCTTGGGGTCTTTCCCGGGTGGTGCTGAGCCGGGAGCTGAGCCGGGATGAAATTATCCACATTTGCAAGCACTCCCCCATTGAAATTGAAGTTTTCGCCCACGGCGCGCTGTGTATGAGCTACTCCGGGCAGTGCTACCTGTCCGCTGCCATCGGCTCTCGCTCCGGCAACCGTGGTCGCTGCGCCCAGCCCTGCAGGCAGAGCTACGGCTATGGGCATTGGCAGAATAAATACCCCCTGAGCCTAAAGGACAACTGCCTTGTCTACCATATGGCAGACCTTCATTCCATTGGCGTTGCCTCCGTAAAATTGGAGGGTCGGATGAAGCGGCCTGAGTATGTAGCCGCCGTTACCGGCGTCTACCGCCACGCCATCGACAAGGGCTATGTACGCCCGGATATGGTGGATACCCTGCTTACCGCCTTTAACCGCCAGGGCTTTACCCCCGGATATTTCGAGGGCAGATTGGGAAAAGATATGTTTGGTATCCGGGAAGAAACCCCGGAAAATAAGCCTTGGCTGAAGGAAATGCGCCAAAGCTACGAAACGGCAGAAAACGCCCTTGTGCCTGTAACCTTCCGGGCAACGGTGCTGCCCAGCAGTGTATCTCTGTCTGTTACCGACCCGGAGGGGCGCGTTTGCACGCTGTCCGGTCCTGCCCCCGAGCCTGCCCGGGTTACCGCCCTTGACCGGGAGAGCTTGGTTGCCCGGCTCTCTAAAACCGGCGGTACACCCTACTACTGCAAGGCTGTAGAAACGGATATCGCCCCGGGTCTTACCCTCTCTGCCGCCACCATCAACGGTATGCGGCGGGATGTCTTAAATATGCTCACCGCCCAGCGGGCGCGTCGGGAGGAAAAGCCCTTAGGTCGGGCGGGGAAATTTACCCGCTTCCCCGGCGCTCGCCGTCCCCCGGTGGTAAATGCGCAAATCACCGCCCGGGAGCAGCTGACGGCAAAGCTTTTGCGCCTACGTCCGGCTGTGCTGTATATTCCTCTGCACATTTTAAGTAACGACCCGGTCTATTTCCGAGAGCTTTCCAAGAGCCAAAACATCTGCGCGGTACTGCCCCGGATTATCCACGATAACGAGTTAGAGGGCATTAAAATCTCCCTTCGGGCGCTGCGGGATATGGGCATCCGGGAAGCCCTTTGCGGCAACTTGGGGCAAATTCTCCCTGTGCGGGAATGCGGGCTTGCCATTCGGGGCGATTTCGGCCTGAATTTGTATAACTCCGGGGCTGTCAACACCGCCCGGGAATTGGAGCTTATCTCCGCCTGCCTCAGCTTTGAAATGACACTGCCCCAAATCCGGGATGTGAGCAAGGCAGTAAATTGCGAAATTTTAGCCTACGGCAGACTGCCCCTTATGGTTACGGAAAACTGCCTCATTAAGGGACGCAACGGTCAATGCACCTGCCACACTCCCACAAAGCTCACCGACAAAACCGGCGCAGATTTCCCCATCATCAAAGACGGTGCATCCTGCCGCAGCGTGCTGCTTAACGGCAAGAAGCTGAATCTATTAGACCGCCGGGATGAGCTTTCTGCCCTGGGTCTTTGGGGTATTCGCCTGTACTTTACCACCGAAAGCCCCCGGGAGGTGGACAATGTCATCTCCAGCTTGTATGACGCAGTACCCTTTGACCCCGGCGCTTGCACTCGCGGACTTTACCTGCGAGGCGTAGAATAGAAAGGACATTTTTATGGAAATCATTTTGGCATCCCAGTCTCCCCGCCGACGGGAGCTGATGGGCTTTTTCCCTTTTCCCGTATCTGTCCGGGTTTCTCAGGCAGACGAAAAAATGGATAGCGCCAAAGCCCCCAAAGACGAGGTTGCCCGCATCAGCCGCAACAAGGCAGAAACCATTTCCCGCACCCCCGATGATATCGTCATCGGGGCGGACACCATTGTGGTCTGCGATGGGGAAATTTTAGGCAAACCCCGGGATGAACAGGATGCTTTCCGAATGCTGACTATGCTCTCCGGCAGAGGTCATCAGGTGATGACCGGCGTAACCGTTCTGCAGGGCGAAAAAACAGTCAGCTTTACAGAAATCACCGATGTGTACTTCCGCCCTCTTTCCCACAGGGAAATTGAGGACTATATCCGCACCGGCGACCCGATGGACAAAGCCGGCGCATACGGTATTCAAAGCGGTGCCTGCCTGTTTGTAGAAAAAATCGTGGGAGACTACTACAATGTGGTAGGGCTTCCCATATGCCACCTCTCTTTGGTTCTTAAGCAATTTATGGAGGATAACAAATGAAGCATTTATTTACCCGCCGGGTGCGGACAGTGATTATCGTCTGCCTCCTGCTGGCTGTGGGTCTGAGCGTATTTGCCGGTCTTACGGGCATCCGTTTGCCGGATATGATGGTACAGAGCGTGCTGACCCCCATTCGCTCCGGCGCCGCCGCCTTAACCGAGGGCGCCCAGCAGCTTTATAACTATATCTTCCGTTTTGAAGCCATTTCCGCAGAAAATGAGGCGCTCCGCGACCAGCTTGCCCAAATGGAGGACGATGCCCGAAAGGCCGCCGCCATCGCCCGGGAAAATGAGCGCCTGCGCCAGCTTTTGGAGCTAAAACAGGCTCACGAGGATTTTGAGCTGGTGGACGGCTATATTATCTCCTGGAGCAGTAATGACTGGAGCAACACCGTAACCATCAACCGGGGCGCAAACGCCGGCTTAGCCGTAGGAATGTGCGCCATTACCGGCAGCGGTCAGGTGGTAGGTCTTATCAGCGAGGTTGGACCTAACTATGCCGTTATTAAAACGGTTTTGGACTCCTCTATTGAAATCAGCGCCACCCTCTCCTCCTCCGGCGAAACGGGCTATAACGGTATGGTGCAGGGCGGTTATTCCTCAGGGCTTGCGGGAATGCTGCGTATGAATTATCTGCCCAGCCACTCGGTTATCCATAATAACGACCAAGTGCTGACCACCGGCTCTACCGTATTTCCCAGAGGTCTTATTTTAGGCTATGTAATGGATGCCGGCTATGAGGACACAGGTATCGCTATGTATGCCCTGCTGCGCCCGGCGGCGGATATTTCCACTTTGGAGCAGGTTTTCATCGTTACCAAGTACAATAACGGGTGATTTTATGGCAAAAAAACGAGAATTTCAGGCAGATAAGCCCCATTCCGGCATTATAGACCGGCTCTATATCACCCCAAAGCAGCGGCTTTCTATTCTGAAGTGGCTGCTGATTGGTTTGGTGCTGTTGTTTCTGTCTGTCTTGCAGGATGTGGTACTTTGCCGTTTCCGCATTTTAGGCGCAACGTGCGATTTGGTGCCCTGCGCCATTATCCTTATCTGCATTATGGAGGGTGTGGAGACCGGCTGCCTGTTCGCCCTTTGGTCATCGCTGATCTATCAGTTCTCCGGCTCTGCGCCGGGTATGTATGCGATGGTCTTTTTGACCGCCATCGCCATCTTTGCTGCCATTTTCCGCCAAAGCTACCTGCAAAAGGGTCTTGGCGCGGCATTTTTCTGCACTGCCGGGGCGCTGATGGTTTATGAACTGCTTATTTTCCTGATGGGTCTGTTTTTAAGTCTGTGCTATCCCGAACGGATCGTCGGCTTCCTCGTTACCTGCGGTCTGTCTGTGATCGCTATTCCCCTGCTTTATCCCCTGATCCTGTTTATCGGCTCTATCGGAGGTTCTATATGGAACGAATAACACGTTTTCGTGTTGGTGTGGTTTTGGTTCTCTTTCTCTTTGTATTGGGTGTTTTTTCTATGACCCTATACGATATGCAAATCATCCAAACCGGCGGCAAAACCGACAATTCCTCCACCTTTACCACCCTCACCCGGGTAAAGGCGGCGCGGGGCAATATTTTGGACCGCAACGGAAATGTCCTTGTCAGCAACCGCGCCAGCTTTGACCTGACACTCAACCACTATGTGCTTATCAGCGCAGAAGGCACAAACCAGTACCTCTATCAGCTGATTAAGCGCTGTGAGGAAATGGGCATCGAATACGAGGAGCATTTCCCCGTATCCATGGAGCGCCCCTTTGTTTACACCTTAGATAATTACAATTCCTCCTGGCAGAGCTATTTCCAGACCTATATCGCCTTTATGGGTCGGCTGGATTCAGACATTACTGCCCCCTTGCTTATCGAAACTCTCCGGGATCGGTACAAAATCCCCGATAGCTGGACAGATAAGGAAGCCCGGCAGGTCATCGGTCTGCGGTATGAGCTGGATTTGCGGCGGTGCGTATACAGCCTTTCCAGCTTTGTTGTGTTATCCGATGCCAGCGACGAGGCAAAAGCCGCCATTATGGAGCTGAATATCCCTGGCTTACAGGTGGAAAGCTCCATCGTGCGGGAATATCACACTGAATACGCCGCCCACATTTTGGGACACGTTGGCGCAGTTACCAAAGACCAGTGGGAGTACTACAAAAACATCGAAGGCTACGAAATGGACTCCTTAGTGGGTCAATCGGGCATCGAAGCTGCCTTTGAAGAGTATCTGCACGGCGTGGACGGCTGGCGGGAGGACACGGTCGCCAAGGACGGCACCCTCATTTCCTCCCGGTATCTCACACTGCCGAAGGCCGGCTCCAATGTGGAGCTTACCATCGACATTACCCTACAAGGCATCGCTGAGGACACGCTGCAAAAGCTTCTGGACGACCTCCGGGGCGGTTTGGGCAACGGCGAGGGTACGCAGGCAGAAGGCGGTGCGGTAGTGGCTATCCAGCCCGGCACCGGGCAGATTTTGGTTTGCGCCAGCAATCCCACCTATGACCTTTCCACCTACTTTGAAAAATACAACGAGCTGAAAGACGCCCCCTTCGGACCTCTGTATAACCGGGCGCTGCAAGGCGTTTACGCCCCCGGCTCCACCTACAAGATGTCCACTCTCATCGCCGCCTTTGAGTCGAGCGATTATAATGCCCAAACGGTCATCAAAGACTTAGGCACCTTTACCAAATATAAGGGCTTCCACGCCAACTGTCTGAAATGGAGCAAGGACCATACTACCCACGGGTCTATTAACGGCGCAGACGCTCTGCGGTATTCCTGTAACTACTTCTTCTACGAGGTAGCGGACAATATTACCATTGAGGCGATGGATTCTGTAGCCAAGGCCTTGGGTCTGGGCGAAAAATCCGGCGCGGAGCTGCCGGAGCGCACCGGCTACCGGGCAAACCCCGAAACCAAGGCGCTTTTGCACACAGGCGACGATAAGCTGTGGTACAAGGGCAACCAAATCCTTGCCGCTATCGGTCAGGACGATAACCAGTTCACCCCCATTCAGCTTTGCGTTTACGCCGCCACCCTGGCAAACAAAGGCACGCGGTACGCCGCCACCTTCTTAAAGCGGGTGGTTTCCTCTGATTTCAGTTCTCTGATTTTGGAAAATCAGGCGGAAATTGTCAATCATATGCACATTTCTGACGAAACCTATGAAGCCTATTTAGACGGTATGCTCCGGGTTACCTCTATGGAGGGCGGCACCGCCTACAATGTATTCCGCAATTACCCTGTCGAAGTTGCAGGCAAAACCGGCACTGCCCAGATCGGCACCGGCATTCCCGCCAACGGCTCTTTCGTCTGCTTTGCTCCTGCCCGAGATCCCGAAATTGCCATCTCCGTTTACGGTGAAAAAACCGCCAGCGGCGCCCAGATGTCCAAGGTCGCCAAGGCTGTTTTGGACAAGTATTTTGAGGTCGGCTCCATCGGCGATGTGGACATTTTTGAAAACGAGCTGAACTAATTGCATATTTTTCCCAAACAAGGGAAATCTACCACTACGGGGGTTGAGGAACTCACATTCCTCAGCCCCCTTTTTGCGACAACAATGTAGGGGCGGCAACTTGCCGCCCTCGGGAGGCTGATAGCCTCCCCTACATTCCAATGCCCTGAGGAGTTGGTTTTTTTGATTTTATCCTATCTTCGTACCATCGTTTTATATCTTGTGCTGATTTTTGCTATCCGTTTAATGGGTAAGCGGCAAATCGGGCAAATGGAGCCATCGGAATTTGTGGTAACGATGCTGGTTGCCAACTTGGCCGCCATTCCTATGCAGGACGGGGCAATTCCCATCTATTCCGGTCTTGTGCCAATCCTGACGGTGCTGGGCGTGGAGCTGACACTGAGCTTTCTCTCCCTGCGGAGCATTTTTATCCGGAAATTGCTTTGCGGAAAGCCTGTGATTTTAGTGGAGAACGGCACAATCATTCAGGGCAACCTGCGAAAAACCGGGGTTACCTTAGATGAGCTGACGGGACACCTCCGGGAAAAGGGCGTTTTGGATTTGCAAACTGTCCAGTACGCCATTTTGGAAACAAACGGAAATCTCTCTGTTTTCCCCTACCCGAAATATATGCCTGCCACAGCAAAAGACGCCGGGGTGCAAGCAGAGCGCCAGTTTATTCCCCTGACCATTATTGCCGACGGCTACCTTTCCAAGGATAACCTGCAAAAAGCGGGAAAAGACCTTTCTTGGGTCAATCGGGTGCTGAAAGAAAAGCAGGCAACCGTCAATTCCACTTGGCTGCTGACCGTAGACGGCAGAGACCGCATTGTCTTTTTACGGAAGGAGGACAAAAAATGAAGCGGCTGTATATCGGTATTTGCGTGCTTGCCCTTTTACTTGCCATAGGGCTTTTTATTTCCTTTGCGATGAACCGTATGTATGCGCCTATCACTACACTTTTAGAGGACGCGGTTGCCGCCACCCTCCGGGAGGATTTTTCTAACGCCAAGGAAAAGGCAGAAAAGGCCAAAGCGCTTTGGGAAACCTATAAAAACGCCACCGCCACCGTGGCAGACCATACGCCTATGGAAGATATTGACCATCTGTTTGCGGAAATGGACATCTATGCAAAAACCGAGGAGCTTCCCCACTTTGCCGCCTGCTGCGCCCAGCTTGCGGTGATGATCGGGGATATGGGAGATGCCCATAAGCTGAATTTGTGGAATCTTCTGTAATTTTCTTTTGCTCCGCTTTACAGCGGGGCTTTTTTGTTATAAAATAGTGCCAAATGGAAAGAAAGAGGTGAAATCTATGGCAAAATGTGTAATTTTCTGCGCCGGGGGCTTTAACGGTTTTGCTTCCCCTGTGGAAAAAGGCGATTATATCATCGCCGCTGACGGCGGCTTGCAGCATACAAACGCCATCGGTCTTACCCCCAACGCCATACTGGGCGACTTCGACTCCTTGGGCTACACCCCGGAAAACGCCACCGTTTTCCCGGTAGAAAAGGACGATACCGATGCCCTTCTTGCCATTCGCCACGCCCTTACTATGGGCTTTACGGAAATCCACCTGTACGGCGGCTTGGACGGCAAGCGGCTGGATCACACCCTTGCAAACCTCCAAGCCCTGCAATTTATAGCAGATCGGGGTGCAACCGGCTACTTAATCGGGTGCGATTATATTGCCACCGTAGTCAAAAACAGCGCCCTCTCTTTCCCGGAAACCGCGCAGGGCATTGTATCTGTTTTCTGTATGGGGCAGGATGCCAAGGGCGTTACCCTCAAGGGCTTAAAATACCCCTTGACCGACGGCGCATTAACCTCCGGCTTTCCCTTAGGGGTCAGCAACCATTTTACAGGTGAAAAAGCCACAATTTCCGTAAATCAGGGCAGTTTACTTATCCTCTATAACAGAGAAAACGGTTTCCCCAGCCGGGAGGTGCTTTTATGACTTATCACACAAACCCCGATTTTGGTCTCGGTGCCGAGGAAATTGCTCTCCGACGGGAACAGGGACTGCAAAATAAGCCCAGCAAGCAGGCCGGTCGCACCGAAGGGCAGATTATACGGGAAAATGTCTGCACCTTCTTTAATTTGGTCTTTGTGATAATGGCGGTACTGCTGTTTTTTGCCGGCTCGTCGGTTGTAAATATGACCTTTATGGTGATTGTGATTATCAACGCCATCATCGGCTGTTTTCAGGAAATCCGGGCAAAGCGGGCGGTGGATAAGCTAACGCTTCTTGCAGCCGCCACCGCAAAAACCCTCAGAAATGGTAAAACCACAGACGTCCGCTGCGACGAGCTGGTGCAGGATGATATTGTTTTCTTAGGCGCAGGTGACCAAATCAGCGCCGACAGTGTTTTGCGCACAGGGCATTTGTTTGTGAACGAGTCCCTCCTCACAGGCGAAGCCGACGCCATCGAAAAGCACCCCGGCGACAATTTACTTTCCGGCAGCTTTGTACTTACAGGAAAGGGCAAAATGCAGCTGACCGCCGTAGGCGACGAGGCCTTTGCCACCCGCCTTGCCTTAGAGGCCAAGAAAAACCCCAAAGCCGCCCGGTCGGAAATGATGCGGTCTTTGGATTATATGATTCGCTTTATCGGCATCGCCCTCATTCCCATCGGTTTACTGCTGTTTTATCAGCAGTATGCCGGGCAGAATTTAGGGCTTCGCCAAAGCGCGGAAGCCACCGTAGCGGCGCTGGTGGGTATGATTCCCGAGGGGCTTTATCTGCTGGTAAGCGTCGCGCTGGCAGTCTCTTCTCTGAAGCTGACGAAGCAGCGGGTTTTGGTGCAGGATATGCACTGCGTAGAGACCCTTGCCCGGGTAGATGTGCTGTGTGTGGACAAAACCGGCACCATTACCGAGCCGGGTATGCAGGTGGACAAAATCGTTCCCCTTGCAGATGCCGACAGCACTTACTTAACCCAAATCATCATCGCCCTTTACGGCGGCGACGACCCGGAAAACGAAACCGCCCGGGCGCTCCAGACCCACTGCCCCGGAAAAACTCTCTGGACACAGGTAGCAGAAGTTCCCTTCTCCTCAGAGTATAAGTGGAAAAGCGCCACTTTCCGGGATGTCGGCACATTTATAACCGGCGCAACGGAGCCCATACTGGGCGTTTCCTTCCCGGAAATTGCCGAACAGGTCAGCCGCTTTTCTTGCCAGGGCTATCGGGTGCTTTTGGTTGCCGCCTATGACGGCGCGCCCCGGCCCGGCGAGCTGGAAACAGAAAAGCTAACCCCCTTAGGTCTTATTTTGCTGACAAATCCCATCCGCGCCTCCGCCCCAGAGACCTTTTCTTACTTTGCTTCTCAAGGAGTTGCCATTAAGGTCATCTCCGGCGACAATCCTGTAACCGTCTCCCAAGTGGCCTGCCGGGCAGGCATCCAAAACGGAGATAAATACATTGACACCTCTGCCTTGCAGACCGAGGAGGATTTCCTCCGGACAGTAGAAGAATATACGGTCTTTGGCAGAGTAACCCCCGACCAAAAGAAACGGCTCATTCACGCCCTCAAGGAAAAGGGGCATACTGTGGCTATGACCGGCGACGGTGTCAACGATGTGCTGGCTATGAAAGAGGCAGATTGCGGCATCGCTATGGCAGGTGGCGCCCAGGCCGCCAGCCAAATGGCGCAGTTGGTGTTGCTGGACGCAGACTTTGCCGCTATGCCCAGCATTGTGGACGAGGGTCGCCGGGTTATCAATAACATCCAGCGGGCGGCTGCGCTGTTTTTGGTAAAAAACATCTTTTCCCTGTTTTTGTCGCTGATTACGGTGGTGGCAGGCTGGCCTTACCCCTTCGCCCCCATCAATCTGAGCCTGATTTCCGCCCTGACCATCGGTGTTCCCTCTTTCTTCTTAGCCTTAGAGCCTAATTTTGAACGGGTGAAGGGCAGATTCCTGCCCAGCATTCTGCGCCGCGCCTTCCCCGGCGGTCTTACCAATATTTTTGTGGTGGTTACCGCCCAGCTGCTGCTTTTTGGCAGCGGCGTACCTGTGGCGCAAATCCAGACCGTCTGCACCGCTATTTTGGCAGTAACGGGTATGCTGGTACTGCTGTCTGTATGTAAGCCCTTTGACTTTTTCCGGCGGCTTGTATGGTTTGCTATGGCGGGGGCTTTGGTGTTCGCATTTTTCTTCTTGGGGAATCTATTGCAGCTACAGCCCGTAGGCGCTTCTGCCCGGCTGGTAATGGTGATTTTGCTGTGCCTGACCCCGGTAGTCTACATTCTAAACCACCGCCTCTTTGGCATCGCCGAGCACCTGCTGTTGAAGCACCGCAGGAAAGCTTAATTATGGCGCCCTCGTCAGAGGGCGCCTTGTTTACGCAAATATCAAAGTTCTTGGACACTCTAAAAAATCCCGTTGGACTAAACCAACGGGATTTTCGTATCTTATAAATGTGCTTCGTTAATGAGGATATGCACATCGTCCAACTGCTTCTGAGAAACAGTGGTAAGTCGGATCGTAGCCATGTCGTTCTGTGAGCCAAGGAGTTGCAAAGCTGTATTGTCTTCCTAAGCCCGCTTGGCCTCCGACTTATCCCGTTGGACTAAACCAACGGGATTTTCGTATCTTATAAATGTGCTTCGTTAATGAGGATATGCACATCGTCCAACTGCTTCTGAGAAACAGTGGT
>JAZRKY010000006.1:0-16620 GCA_045646585.1 Faecousia sp.
CTCATACTCATATGAGTGCCTCCCTGTTTTGATTGTTTGTGCAGTTGGCGGACCGCACCTATAATCTTAGCAGGGATTTTTACTCACCGCCATAGGCTTCATTGAACCACGCGTCTAACGCGTGGTTTTCTATATACAATAGACGCCCGGGTATGACACCCGGGCGTTTTGCATTATAAAGAGAAGTCGTCCTTATCGTAGGCGTTAAAATCCAAAGCCTTTGGACGGGGAGGAATCCGCTTGCAGGGATCGTATTTGTAGCGGAAACAGGGCTTTTCACCTGCGGATGTACCGCGTTTTGGGCAGTTTATTTCGCTGTCGCTGACGATAGTGGCGTGGAGACAATAAAAGCAGTTTTTGGGCATTTTCTTCCGAAACAGCATTTTAGCACCTCATTTTATAGAGATTTTTCTCTATTATACTGCATATTCCTTGGGAATGCTACTGTTTTTTTCAGAATCGGCAAGCACAGGATTAAAATTCCCGGAAGATAGAAGAGTATAGAAAACCGCAATGTGCTTTCCGGGAATAAAAAGCTTTGAAAAACAGCAGCAAACAGGAGACTAAGTCCGCTTTGCATTACTTTCCCCAAATAATAATATTTGGCAGATAAATCACCGATTACGGATGTGGTCTGCATTGCCACACACACGCCCCCAAAGGCCAGCAATACCGATGCAAGCACGAAACGCAGGCCTTGGTTCGCAATCGCAGAGAGGGAAACACATCCGTTAGAAAGCTCTAATATGCCGCACAGAAGAACCTGTAATTCCCTTGGCAGCAGCCATAGTAACCATCTGTCGAGAAAACCGATTACAATACGAAACAGGATAACCCAACCGCAGACCGTTGCAGTATTTCCCATCGCTGCGTGCAGCGCTTGCGTAACCGTTATGGATCGGGATTGGGTTTGAGCTGATGAATCACTTTTGCCAGGCAGGAGTGCGCCAACAAGGATAGCGGACAGTATATGAATGCCCCACAATGCCCAGCAAGCAAATTTATTTTCAAACAGGGGAGACAGGATGCCGAATATAAACGCAGGTCCTGCGTTATTGCAAAAAGCAAGCATCCTCTGGGCGGATTGTTTTGATAAATTGCCTGTAGAGTATGTATGATGGATGGCTGTTGCGCCAACAGGATAACCGCCGGTCAGCCCTAACAGCATTATGGACTCTGTACCGATAGGAATACGGCAAAGGCGGGATAAAGGGCGAAGAATAGCCCAGTTGACCCCCATAAGAGCGCTATTGATAATGCCCGAAAGAAAAAAGAACGGAAACAGGGAGGGAATAATTGTTCTTAAGCAGATATTTATCCCTTCGTTTGCAGAATAGAATGCCATTTCCGTATCTAAAATTATCAATACCATTGAAAAAACCGCTACAGAAAGCGCGACCACTCTTTTTCGTTCCATAGGATCACCTCACTAAGAAACTATGCGCCGATAGCAAATTTCTTTACCTATGTCCATAGAATTATGAAAAGGAGTTGATCGGCTTGCATAAAAATGCTGGAATTTTCGACAAATTAGCCATTGCCGCAGACCTTCCTGGGGAGTCCGTCCCCGGGCAATCGCTGGTGGAAATACTTGGAGACAGGAGAGTATTGCTTGAAAATCACTGCGGCGTTACGAAATACAGCCAGGAGTGCATTTGTGTTAAGGTTCGTTATGGACAAATTCAGATTTCCGGCTGCGATTTGCACCTTATGAAAATGACAAAGCAGCAGATTATCATTTGCGGGAGAATTGAGGCGGTTACGCTGTTTAGAGGAGATGGGAAGTAATGTGGAAGTCATTAACCGGTATGGTTGTGCTGCAAATACGAAGCGCGGATATAAACGGTATTTTAGACCGCCTTATGAAATGGAACATAGCTATTTTAGATTTTTGTTACATAGACGACATAACCGTCCATATTACCCTGTCGAAATCTGACAGCCGTCGGGCGCAGGATTTGCTGCAAAAAAGCAACTGTGAAATCTTAGTGATTCGGCGAAAGGGAATTCATTGGAAAATGGGGGAGCTTCTGCGCCGACCTGTTTTTACCCTTGGGGCGCTGATATACCTTCTGTTTGTCCTTTATGTTCCCGGCAAAGTTTTCTTTGTGCAGGTTGAGGGCAATATTTCTGTGCCGGAACGGTTAATCATTGAGGCTGCACAGAATAGTGGAATCCATTTTGGCGCAAGTCGCAGGGAAGTCAGAAGTGAAAGGGTTAAAAATGCCTTATTGGAAAAGATACCCCAGTTACAGTGGGCTGGTGTCAACACGAACGGTTGTGTTGCAGTGATTTCTGTGCGGGAAAGACAGGAGGTAACACAAGAACAGAATAACCCCCTTTCCAGCATTGTTGCTTCTCGGGATGCCATTGTAAGGCAGGTAACCGTTCTGAAAGGCACGCAATTATGCAGTGTCGGTCAGGCTGTAAAGGCAGGACAACTGCTTATTTCCGGCTACAAGGACTACGGTATTTCCCTTAAGCTCACCGGCGCGGAAGCAATCATTTTTGGCGAAACGGAGAGAAAATTGGATTCTGTTACGCCCGTAACAGCGGAAAGAAGAGAGAGTATAGGACATTCAGAGCGAAAATATAGCTTAATTATTGGAAAAAAACAAATAAATTTCTATAAAGATAGTGGAATTTACAATACGACTTGTGTTAAAATGTATAAAAAGGCATATTTGGTGCTTCCCGGCGGTTTTATGCTGCCTGTGGCGCTGGTAACCCAGGAAATTACGGATTATGAAACGGTTACCCGCCAAGTTGAGGATGTTTCCTATGTGGAAGATGTTTGCCGTTCCTATCTGCAAAGCATTATGACAGAGGGAACGATTTTGCAGGAAAACAGCGAGCTTTCTCTTTGTGATGATGTCTATCAGTTTTCGGCTGTTTATAGCTGCTATGAGCAAATTGGTCTTATGAAAAATGAGGAGTTAATAAAGCACAATGAGTAAACAAACGGAACGAATTGTAAATGCAGAACGTGTAGAGGACCTGATTAGTGTATTTGGGTCCTTTGATGAGAATATCCGCCGGATTGAAGATGCTTTTGATGTGAAAATCGTCAATCGGGAGACGGAGCTGAAAATCAGCGGCGACCCTGAAGAAGCTGACAAGGCGGCTCGTACACTTGAGGGACTTTTGCGTCTTGCTGCAAAAGGGGAGACCATCGACGAACAGCGGGTGCGTTATCTCATTACCCTTGTAAACGAGGGTAATGACGATCAGGTTTCCCAAATGGCAAAGGATGTTGTTTGCATTACCGCAAAGGGAAAACCCATCAAGGCAAAAACCGTCGGTCAGCAAAAGTATATGAAGGCTATTGCGGGTAACACCATCACCCTTGGTGTCGGTCCTGCCGGCACAGGCAAGACCTACCTTGCTGTTGCCGCCGCAGTTGCGGCATTCCGGGAACGGTCGGTAAACCGCATTATTCTCACCCGACCTGCGGTGGAAGCCGGTGAACGGCTTGGCTTTCTGCCCGGTGATTTGCAGAATAAGGTTGACCCTTACCTGCGCCCGCTGTACGATGCCCTGTATGAGATGCTCGGTCCTGAGACCTTCCAAAAGTATCAGGAGCGGGGCTCTATTGAGGTTGCGCCCCTTGCTTATATGCGTGGTCGCACCTTGGATGACAGCTTTATAATTCTTGACGAGGCGCAGAATACCACAAAAGAGCAAATGAAAATGTTTTTGACCCGCCTTGGCTTCGGTTCTAAAATTGTGATTACCGGCGATGTAACGCAGATTGACCTGCCCAGCGATAAAACCTCCGGCTTAAAGGACGCTATGCGGGTGCTGGAGGTTGTTAAGGATATTGCTATCTGCCGGCTGACAGCCGCCGATGTGGTGCGCCACGCGTTGGTGCAGGAAATTATTTCTGCCTATGAAAAGGCGGACAAAAAGCTGACAGCCCCACAGCAAAACAAAAGAGCTTCCGATGGAAGGAGAAAATAATGAAAAAGATGCACATTCAGATGTCCTTTTCCTGTTTTACACTAAAAGGACCTATGGTATCCAGAGTTATTTCCAAGGCGATAGAGGCCGTATTGGAGCAGGAAAAGGTTTCCGTTCCCTGCGAAATCAATGTCCTTGTAACGGACGACAAGGGCATCCGCGCAATCAATAAAGCAAATCGGGATTTGGATAAGGCGACCGATGTTCTCAGCTTTCCTATGTTCCAGCTTACCCCCGGTGAGGATATCGCGGACTGGGAGGCGTACATAGACCCGGAGACAGGACTTTGTCCTCTTGGGGATATGTGCATTTCCCTGCAGAGAGCCGAGGCGCAAGCAAAGGAGTACGGCCACAGCCTGCGGCGGGAGATTGGGTATCTGACCATTCATTCCATACTGCATTTGCTGGGCTATGACCACTTAGACGAAGGACCGCAAAAGGCGCAGATGCGCAAAAGGGAAGAGGAGATTGCATCTACCATTCCCGGAATGACAAGAGATTAACCTTAAATCACTAAGGAGAACAAAATGACTACAAAGACAGCAATGATTGCCATAGCAGGCCGCCCCAATGTGGGCAAGTCTACACTGACAAACTATTTAGTTGGCGAAAAAATTGCCATCGTTTCCAATAAGCCCCAAACCACCCGCAACCGCATTTGCGGTATTGTAACCCGGGAGGATACCCAGTTCGTTTTTGTGGACACGCCGGGCTTCCACAAGCCCAGAACAAAGCTGGGCGATTATATGGTAGGGGTAACCAAAGAATCTATCTCTGATGTGGATATGACCATCCTTGTAGTAGAGCCGATTGCATCTGTGGGTACCCAGGAAGAAGTGCTGATTGAGCAGCTGCAGGCGAAGAATTGTCCCATCGTTTTGGCAATCAATAAAATTGATACCGTTGAAAAGGAAAGTCTGCTGGCGGTAATTGACGCATACAGCAAGGTTGCAGAATTTAAGACTATCATTCCCATTTCTGCCCGGACAGGCGATGGCGTAGATACACTTCTTGACACCTGCAGCGCATATGCTGAAGAAGGACCGTTCCTGTTCCCGGAGGATCTTACTACCGATCAGCCGGAGCGACAGGTAATGGCAGAGATTATTCGGGAGAAACTCCTTTGGAACCTGGACCGTGAGATTCCTCACGGAACGGCTGTGGAAATTACCCGTTTTTCTGAACGGGATAACGGAATTATTGACATTGATGCTACCATTTATTGCGAAAAAGCGAGCCATAAGGGTATCATTATCGGTAAGGGAGGAGAAATGCTCAAAAAGATTTCTGCTACCGCCCGTCAGGATTGCGAGAAATTTATGGGAACAAAGGTTTTCCTGACCACCTGGGTCAAGGTAAAGGAAAACTGGCGGGACAGTGATTTCTTAGTTCGCAATTTCGGCTACAGAGAATAATTTTCCAAGGGTATCTCCCGGCAAATTGGTAAACCCTATTTGCGGAGGGATAGTTATGGATTCTGCATTTTACTGGGAAGTCTTTTTAGAAACCGGCGCGCCGGAAATGTATCTTTACTATCAAGAGGCCAAAAGGTCGGAGGAAGCCTATGTATCTGACAGTGCGGGGCTTAGTGCTGCGAGTAACTGCATATAAAGACACAGATGCGATTCTGACCATCTTAACGGAGGATCAGGGAAAGCTCACGGTAAAGGCTCGGGGCTTGCGTCGAAAGAACAGCCCGCTTATCGCACCCTGTCAGCTTTTGTCTTATGGTGAATTTACGCTGTTTTCCTACCGGGGAATGTACACCGTCAATGAAGCCCACAGCATTGAATTGTTCCAGGGACTCCACAGAAATATTGTGCAGCTGTCCCTGGGTACATATTTTGCACAGGTTGCGGATGTGGTGTCCCAGGAGGATGCGCCAAGCGGTGAGCTTTTGTCGCTGGTTCTTAACTGCCTTTATGCCATAACTGCGACGAAAATCCCTCATCAACAAATTAAGGCGGTTTTTGAAATGCGCTGCGCAGCGCTGGCCGGCTTTATGCCGGAATTGTCGGGTTGTAATCATTGTGGATGTCCGACACCCCAGTTTCTGGATATTTCCCAGGGAATATTGGAATGCAGCGCCTGCCGCGACCATACATCTGACGGTATTCGTATTCCTGTAAATGAAAATCTATTGGCAGCGCTAAAGTATATCTGTTATTGCCATCCCAAAAAGCTGTTTTCTTTCCAAGCGGGCGAGGAAACATTGGAGCTTCTTTCCGGGCTTACGGAGAGCTACCTTTGCGCCCAATTAGAGCGCGGCTTCTCTGCGCTGGATTTTTACAAATCACTACTGGTGGTTTCACCGTAGTTTAGGAGTTATTTATGCTGAAACTGTACGAAAAATCTCTGCACAAATTAGAGCTTCATGAGGTTCTTTCTATGCTTGCCGACTGCGCAGGTAGTCAGGAAGGAAAGGAAGCCTGCAGAAATTTAATACCAAATGCGGATTTGGAGGAGGTTGTCATTCTTCTTAATGAAACAACTGCTGCCTCTGACCTATGCACCCAAAAGGGAAATCCCAGCTTTGCCGGGGTTACCAATGTGGCGCCGTCCTTAGAGCGCGCCCAGCGGGGTGGAACGCTGCATCCTACGGAGCTGCTTGCCATTGCCGGCGTGCTTCGCTGTACTCGTACCGTCAAGAGCTACATTTCTGATGATGAGAAAGATACGGTTCTTGACCCGCTGTTTCGTATGCTCAGCCCCAATAAGTATCTTGAGGATAAGATTTTTGGCGCAATATTGTCTGAGGAAGAAATTGCGGATAATGCAAGCAGTACCCTTGCGGATATTCGCCGCCATATGCGCATCCAAAGCGCAAAGATTAAGGACACCCTGCAAAAGGTGATTTCTTCCCCCGCCTATGCTAAGCTGCTCCGGGAGCCGATTATCACCATCCGCCAGGGCAGATATGTTGTGCCTGTAAAGAGCGAGTGTAAAAATGATGTTCCCGGTCTTGTTCACGATGTTTCTTCCACCGGCTCTACTTATTTTATTGAGCCTATGTCTGCCGTAAATGCAAACAACGCCCTTCGTGAGCTGGAATTGCAGGAAAAGAAGGAAATTGAGCGAATTTTGGCGGAATTGAGCGCGGATGTAGCGGCAAAACAAGAGGAAATTCTACAAAACTGCAGTTTGCTTATTCGCCTGGATGTGATTTTTGCAAAAGCGCGGCTTGCCTACCGTATGAAGGCCTGGCCGCCCATTATGAACGATAAGGGCAGGGTAGACCTTCGCAAAGCAAGACATCCCTTGATTGACCCCAAGGTGGTCGTCCCTATCTCCGTTCATTTAGGCGGAGAGTTTGACTCTATGATTATCACGGGACCAAACACCGGCGGTAAAACGGTTACCCTGAAAACAGTAGGCTTGCTTACCCTTATGGCGGAGTGCGGTCTCCACATTCCGGCTGGCGACGGAAGTGAATTATCTACCTTTGATGCCATTTTGGCAGATATTGGAGATGAGCAATCCATTGCTCAGAGCCTTTCTACCTTCTCCAGTCATATGCGAACCATTGTGGAGATTGTAGAGCACTGTGATGACCGCACCTTGGTGCTGTTCGACGAGCTTGGGGCAGGAACGGACCCCGCCGAGGGCGCAGCCTTGGCCGTCGCTTTAATTGAATATTGCAGGAAATTAGGAAGTCAGGTAATGGCAACGACCCATTATGCCGAGCTGAAGCTCTATGCTATGCGCACCGAGGGCGTTGTGAACGCATCCTGCGAGTTTAATGTGGAAACCTTGCAGCCAACCTATAAGCTGCTGATTGGTATTCCCGGTAAATCCAACGCCTTTGCTATTTCCCGCAAGCTCGGTCTTTCTGAGGATATTCTCAAAGAAGCCAACGACCTTGTAGGACAAAGCGATCGGGATTTTGAGACCGTTCTCGGTCAGCTGGAGCAGCAGCGGCAGCTGATGGAAAAAGCCAGAATGGAAACGGAGCATCTGCGGCAGGAAACGGCCAATATTAAGGCAAAAAGTGAAGAGTACCGCCAGCAGCTTGATCGCGAACGGGAGAAAGCCTTGGAGCAGGCAAGACGGGAAGCCCAGTCCATTATTGAGGATGCCCGGCGAACGGCAAACGCTGCATCTGAGGAACTGAAAGCCCTTAGAAAACAGATTACGGAGGGCGATACTGCCAATGTGAATCTGCGGCAGGCTGAGCTTCGCAAGAATCTCAATGATGCGGAAAGCCGTATTCGCGCCGGTCAAACAGAAAAAGCCCGTCCCGCGCCCAGCAGAGGGCTTCTGGTAGGCGATACGGTGGAGCTTTTGAAGCTTGGCACAAAGGCAAGTGTAATTGCCATCAATAAAGACGGCACATTACAGCTTCAGGCCGGTATTTTGAAAATGACTGCCAAGCAAGACGAGGTCTATTTATTGGAAAATGACAATCCTTATAAACAAAAAGCTGCGCGTCCTGCCCATTCCGGCAGGCAGATGAATGTTTCTGCGCCGGCCTCTGAGGTGGATTTAAGAGGAATGGACGCGGTGGAAGCCATTTGCGTCCTTGAACGGTATATGGATGAAGCGATGCGCGGTAATGCCCACAGTGTGCGTATCATTCACGGTAAAGGCACAGGAACACTTCGTTCGGCAGTGCATCAAGCACTAAAAAAGAACAAATTTCTAAAAACCTTCCGCCTTGGTGTTTATGGAGAGGGCGAGGACGGCGTTACAATCGCAGAATTTCGATAAAATGGGTTGACAATTTCCACAGATTTGGTATGATATATAAGTGCTTGAATACGCCAAATGTGGCAGATATGAGGTATTTTTACTATGTATAGCAAGGAAATTGTTGTTCGTTGCGAATCCGGTCTTTATAACAAGCAGGCGACTTATTTTGTACAGAAAGCAAACGATTTTGGCTGTAATATTTGGCTCCAGTCTGAAAATCGCAAGATGAATGCCAAAAGCCTTTTGGGTGTAATGTCCTTGAGCGTTGTTACCGGCAGCTTGGTTACGGTTTCTGCCGACGGCGCAGATGAAATCAAGGCCGTGGAAACACTCGAAGAACTGTTACAGCAGGATATTGCCTGATACCAACTTATTTCCGCCCCAATGCCATAAGACGCATTGAGGCGGATTTTTTGGAGCAAGCTATGGATAATTTTGAACTTTGTAAACAAAAAGCATTAACGCTGCCTCTTTCTCCCGGCGTGTATATTATGCGGGATGCCCTTGGGCAGGTTATCTATGTGGGAAAAGCGAAAAAACTCAAAAATAGGGTGAGTCAGTATTTTCAGGATACAGCATCCCATTCTCCCAAAACACGGGTAATGGTCAGTAAAATTGCTGATTTTGATGTAATCGTTGCCAGAAACGAGTTTGAAGCGCTGGTGCTGGAATGTTCTCTTATTAAGAAACATTACCCAAGATACAACATTCTGCTCAAGGACGACAAGGGGTATCCCTATATCCGTTTAGACACCAAGGAGCAGTATCCTAAAATTACAATGGTAAGCAAGATAGAGAATGACGATGCCCAATATTTTGGACCTTTTGGCAGTCGCGGCATTACAAAGAGTATTGTTGATGCACTGAACACACTGCTGAAGCTCCCTTCTTGCAATAAACGGTTTCCCCGGGACATTGGAAAGGACAGACCGTGCCTGTATTACCATATGAATCAGTGCGACGGATGGTGCATTCCCGGTAAATCCCGGGAGGCATATCTGGAAGCCATAGAGCAGGGGAGAATGCTGTTGGAAGGAAAGTATAAGGCTGTTGCATCTTCGCTGCGTACACAGATGCTCTCTGCCTCTGAGGCGCTGAATTTTGAATTGGCAGCCTCTCTGCGAGATAGACTGACCGCAGTAGAGAGATTGGGACAGAAACAGCTTGTAACTGCCGGTCATAACCGGGATACAGATGTAATCGGCTATGGCAGCACGGAGGAAAAGGCTTGCTTTACGGTTCTGCACTATGCTGACGGTGATTTGATTCACAAGGAATACCAAGTATTTGGGGTACCTGAGGAGCCGGCAGCGGCAATTTCCAGCCTTGTTTCCCAGTATTACCTTGACAGAGATACTTTTCCAAGGCGTATTTTGCTTCCATTTGAAATAGAGGATGCTTCCCTGATTTCTCAGTATATTTTGGAAAAAACAGGCAAAAATGTGGTACTTTCTATACCACAGCGAGGGGACAGTCGTCAACTGATTGCCCTTGCCTGCGAAAACGCAAAAGAAGAAGCCCAGCGACTTACGGATAAAGAGGCGCACCACTTGGCTCGCGTTCGTTTACTGGGAAAGAAGTTGAGAGTGGATAATCTCCGCAGAATTGAGGCTTTTGATATTTCCAACCTGGGTAACAGCGATATTGTTGCCGGTATGGTTGTGTTTGTAGACGGCAAGCCCCGTCCCAGCGAATATAAAAAATTTAAGATTCAGGGAATTACCCAAGCTGACGATTACGAGTCGATGTTCCAGGCTGTTACAAGACGATTTCTTCGTTACCAAAATGCAGATGAGAGCTTTTCGCAGCTGCCGGATGTTCTGCTGATTGATGGCGGCGCAGCCCACGTTTCTACTGCCAAAAAAGCGTTAGATTTTCTCGAAATGGATATCCCGGTTTTTGGTATGGTCAAGGACGACCGCCATCGCACCCGCGCCCTTGTTTCCCCCTCCGGCGAGGAGATAAGGATAGATAACGAGCCATCTGTTTTTGCATTTATCGGCGCAATCCAAGAAGAAACTCACCGTTATTCTATCAACTACCAAAAAAAGCTTCGCACGAAACGGCTGCGTTACTCGCAGCTGGATGAAATTCCCAGAATCGGCGCGACGAGAAAACAGCAGCTTTTGCGGCATTTTAAGTCCATTTCCGCCATTAGAGAGGCTACAATTAACGATTTAACAATGGTTTTGCCGAAAAACGCCGCATCAGCGGTTTATGCGCATTTCAGACAGACAGAGGAGGAAGAATAATGCGTGTTATCAGCGGAAAAGCACGGGGCGTTCGATTAAAAACGCCCAATGGGCAGAGCACCCGCCCCACTGCGGACCGGGTAAAGGAGGCCATGTTCAGCATTATTCAGTTTTACCTTCCCGGCGCAAAGGTGTTAGACCTTTTTGGCGGTACAGGGCAGCTTGGCATTGAGGCCATCAGCCGCGGGGCGAAGAGCGCTGTGTTTATCGACCAGAGCGAGCAGGCCTGCAAGTTAATTCGCGAAAATTTACGCCTTGCGAAAATGGAGCAGGATAGTAAGGTTATACGCGGTGATTATCTTAGTTTTCTGAAAACGACTAAGGAGAAATTCGATATAATTCTCCTTGATCCCCCTTATGCAGAAGTTTTTTTAGAAAATGCACTAAAATTGATAACAGAAA
Organism: Faecousia sp.; assembly: GCA_045646585.1. GTDB lineage: Bacteria > Bacillota > Clostridia > Oscillospirales > Oscillospiraceae > Faecousia. Next base: position 11,304 of record JAZRKY010000006.1, read on the forward strand.
TTGACATTTTACAATCTAATGGTATAATAGTTGCAGAATGTCCTGTGGGAAAGGTTTTGGAAACAGAGTTTCCCGGCTTTGCCCGTTCCAAGGACTATAAGTATGGAAACACAATTCTCACAATCTACCGAAAAGATACAGCAGGGGAGGCGTAGGTGTGAAGGTTGCCATTTATCCCGGTAGCTTTGATCCGATTACCAGCGGCCACTTGAATATTATCAGCCGGGCGGCCAATATATTTGATAAGCTCATTGTCTGCGTTATGGTCAATTCAGGAAAGAATCCAATGTTTACTCAGGATGAGCGAGTGGATATGATTCGCCGCGTTGTAGGCGATCTGCCCAATGTGGAGGTTGATGCTTCTGAGGAGCTTTTGGCAGAATATGCCAGACGGAAGGGAAGCTGTGTCATTGTAAAGGGCTTGCGGGCCGGCTCAGACTTTGAAAACGAATTTCAAATGGCTCTCATCAATCATAAAATCAATCCGGGACTGGATACAATGTTTTTGACAGCAGAGCACCAGTATATGTACCTTAGCTCCAGCACTGTAAAAGAGCTTGGTAAGTATCAAGTAGATTTGTCAGATTTCTTACCCGAAGAAATTATACCTGACTTCAAAAATAGAATTGCAGATACAACTCAAGGAGGAAATAGAAAATGAACGAGCAGAATATTGAAGAGATCATCTCCGCGTTATACGATATGGTACAGGACGCACGGGCAATGCCCTTAGCTGCCGATAAGTGCATCCTTGAGCGGGACAAGGTGCTGGATATGCTGGACGAGGTTATTGCACAGCTGCCTGTTGAGCTGAAGCAGGCTCGTACCATTGTAGATTCCCGTAACGAACTGATTGGACAGGCTCGCCGCGAGGCTGAGACCATTATCCGCAAGGCCCAGGAAGAGGCTGCTGCCAAGGTTTCTGAGGAGGCTATCTATCTGGAAGCAAAGCGTCAGTGCCAGGACATGGTTTTGCAGACCCAAGTGCGTATGGCTGAGGTTCGTAAGGCCAGCAACGATTATATGAACGATGCGCTGCGCCGTACTGAGGAGGCAATCGCCCTTTCTCTTGAGGATGTTAAGGATACCCGCGCTAAATTTAACGCATTGGTAGAGGCTCAGGAGAAGCGCGTTGCAGACGACACTGCTGAAAATGATGCGTAAAGAGAAAGAGCAGCTCAATGTATTTTGAGCTGCTTTTTTGAAAATAAGGAGGAAAACAAATGAACTATTTGGATCGTTATGCTTTTTGGTGTAATGCCGGCTTGCCCGAGAGTGTTCAGGCAACGCTTAGAGATATGAAAAATGACGAAGAAGGGTTAAAGGGAAGTTTCTCTTCTGACCTGCAATTTGGTACAGCCGGTATGCGCGGTATTATGGGCATCGGCAGTAACCGCCTAAATGTCTATACCGTCCGCAGAGCCGCTCAGGGTATGGCCGCCTGGCTTTCTTCTACCGAACTGCCCCAAAAGGCAGCTATCGGCTATGACAGCCGCCATCAATCCCAGGAATTTGCCGAGGTTTGCGCGGTTGCTTTCGCGGAAGCGGGGATTACTACCTTCCTGTTTGACCGCCTTGCGCCCACGCCAATGCTTTCCTACGCCGTTCGGGAGCTTGGCTGCGGCTGTGGCATTGTTATTTCTGCCAGCCACAATTCCGGGGAATATAACGGTGTAAAGTGCTATGGTCCTGATGGCTGTCAGATGACCGATGCCCCGGCTGCTGTTGTTACAGAGACAATCGCCAAAATCCCTTATTTTGTGCCTGAGGAAAAAAGCTTTGATGCCTTTATGGCTGAAGGTTTGATCAAATATATTGACCAAAGCCTGTGGGAGCGGTATTACGAGACCGTTCTTGCTGAAGCTGTGAACTCTGAAATTATCAATAAATCCGGCCTTAATATCGTTTACACGCCCTTGTGCGGTACAGGTAATGAGCCTGTTCGTGAAGTTTTGGGCAGACTGGGCGTTCATATTGCGGTTGTGGCCTGCCAGGAGAAGCCTGACGGCTACTTTAAGACCTGCGAATATCCCAACCCCGAAACGGATGCCGCCCTTAACGAGAGCTATAAGGTGGCTGCCAATACACCTTGCGATGTTATCCTCGGCACAGACCCGGATTGCGACCGCGTTGCCATCGCTGTTCCTTCCGGCAACGGCTTTGTGAAGATTTCCGGCAACGAGCTTGGCTGCCTGCTTTTGGACTATATTTTGAAGGCTCGCAGCGCGAAAGGGGATATTCCTGAGGGCGCAATTACCGTTCGCAGTTTGGTATCATCTCCGATGGCTGATCGAATTGCCGAGCGCTATGGCGTGGAAATGAAGGCTGTTCTCACCGGCTTTAAGTATATTGGCGGCGAAATCCTTGCTTTGGAAGAAAAGCATCAGGAGAACCGCTTTATCTTCGGCTTTGAGGAAAGCTGCGGTTATCTCAAAGGCACCTATGCCCGGGATAAGGACGCTGTTGTTGCCTCTATGCTGGTTTGTGAATTGGCTGCCTACTGTAAGCTGCAGGGGAAATCCATTCTTGATGCGCTGAACGATCTGTACAGCACCTATGGATATTATCTTGCCCATGTAACAAGTATTGAACTGACCGGCGCAGACGCAATGGAAAAAGCAGCTAAGATTATGGCTGACCTGCGCAGCGCAACGCCCGATGCCGTTGGTGGGCTGACAATCACCAAGATTAACGATTACGGCGCCCGCACCTCTAAGGATGTAGCTACAGGAGAGGTATTGCCAATCGCATTACCCAAATCCAATGTTTTGGAGCTGATTTTGGGTGATAAAGGCAGTGTAATCGCCCGTCCCTCCGGCACTGAACCGAAGGTAAAATTCTACTATACTGCAGTTGCGCCGGATAAAGAAACAGCCGCGCAGCAGATTGCGGCTATGCGAAAGCAAATGGAAGGTTAATGTAATCCCAAATACCCTGGATGAAAAATCCGGGGTATTTTTTTGCCTTTACGGCAATAGAATGAAGCGAAAGGGGAGTTACATTATGAAAACTATGAAGAAAGTAAATAGGGGACATACCGTTGTGCCTGTGTGGGCAATTACGATTGGAGCAGGCGTATCTGTTGCCGTAACGATTTTGGTATCCATCATATCTGCGCTTGCTATCAGTAATGAGAGTCTGCCTCAAGAGAGAATTGGTTTAATATCCGCCTTATCGCAAATTCTATCTGCGTTTGTTGGGTGTATGGTGGCTACCATTCTTGCGGGTAGGATGCCTGCCGTAGTCAGCGCAATCACCTGCGCTGTGTATATGACTTTACTGATTTGCTCCAATATCCTATTTATGGACGGAGACCTTAGCAGGGTAGGGGCGGGGGTTTTATTCATACTCTTAGGCGGCGTTCTTGCTGTTGGCGTAAAGCTTTTGAGCAGAAAAGGAAAGAAAATCAAGAAACCAAGGTTACACTGACTTGTGCAATTTACACAACTTGGTCATAAGCACTATTCTTGAGCAAAATTCGTGTTTTTTCACTGAAACAACATATTGTGTTCCGATTGCATTGCAAAGCCCAATATTTGCGTTATGCAGCATTGTTTGTCCGTAATCAAGACGGCGGTTTACGAGGTTTACATAACGATGTTTACATAAAATTTGACATAATCCACAAAAATGTTCAATCAGCAGCCTTTTACCTTGCATTTCGCCCGATTTTGGTGTATAGTAATCGAGCCGCACAAAATTTTGGCGACCCATTTGCTTGGTATATACTTCTGTATGCATTATTTGTGAATGAATATACTGTGAATGGATGAAGTGAATAATTATGCAAGTACATAAGCACATTCTTAAATCATTGTATTTGGACAGGCAAGCAATCCTCATTTTGGTTTGGTCCATAGGATTGTCCTTTGGTATCTATTTAGGTTTTGAGGTTGGCTGCGCACTCTCTTCTTACCTTTTGCGAGCCAGTTACTCAGCGCAGAAATTCTTATTTATTGCAACTGTTATTCCAGTTTCTTTGGTTTGGTTATCCGCTTGGCGCGGTTTATCCGGACTGATTTATCCCATTATGTTTATAAAGGCTGTTGCGGATGGTGTCATTACAGTTGCATTAGCCCGCGCTTTTCATTCTGCATCCTGGCTGTTTGCGCCTATGCTGCTTATTTCAGATAGGGTAGCGACAATTATCAGCCTTTTGTTTGCCGCCCAATGCCTTGAGGGCGATAATCTTTGGATTCACAGAAGGTTCGCTCTCTATCTTACCCTAACGATTGCCGCCAGCCTTTTAGATTACTTTTGGGTTTCGCCTTATTTGGTTTCTTTGATGCTATAATTCATTTGGAAGGTCATTGTTTTATGTTGGATCTGATTCACGCCTATGAGAATTACCTGACGAAGGTAAAAAAGGCATCTGCCAACACAACCGCTTCCTATACCCGAGATATCCGTCAGTACGCCGATTGGCTTCGGGTCAGCGAAAAGGTTAATATTGTAGATGCTACACAAGTGAATATCACCAACTACCTTTCTTTTCTTGAGAAAAGCGGTCGCTCCTGTGCAACATTGTCCCGGGCTTTGGCTGGACTTAGGAATTTTTACAGCTATCTGGTCTCCACCGGCTTTGTGGAAAAAACACCGGTTGTCAGCATTCAGGTAGACAGGGGAGAGAAGAAGCTGCCTCAGGTCCTCACCGGTCGTGAAATCGAGCTTTTGCTGGCACAGCCGGTATGTGTGGATGCAAAGGGTTTTCGTGATAAGGCGATGCTGGAGCTGCTGTACGCCACAGGTATGCGCGTTACCGAGCTGATTGATTTGGATATTGACGATTATAATCCCGATGTTGGCGTGATTAAGTGTAACGGCGCAAAGAAAACCCGGGCAATTCCGCTGTATCCTACGGCTTTGCGGGCGTTAAATGCCTACATAAAGGATTATCGGGATGGTATGCTTGCCGACCCCGACGAGACGGCGCTGTTTGTCAATATTAACGGCACCCGAATGAGCCGGCAGGGCTTTTGGAAGATTCTCAAGCATTATCAGGATACCGCCCGCATTGATAAAGAAATCACACCCCACACCTTGCGCCACAGCTTTGCTGTCCATCTATTGGAAAACGGCGCGGATCTGGGCTCTTTGCAGGAGCTGATGGGGCATAGCGATATTTCTTCTACCCAGCTATACACCCAAATGGTCAATCAAAAGCTGAAGGCGGTTTACGCAAAATGCCACCCGAAAGCATAAAAAGGAACCCCCCGGTAAAACCGGGGGTTCTTCATATGCGGGCATAGCCCTATGTTCCTCGCGTAACACGTAAACGCGTAATTCTTTCCTGCCAACCGCGAAATAGGTAGCTATC
>JAZRKY010000007.1:0-8558 GCA_045646585.1 Faecousia sp.
CCCAGTCTTAGGAAGACAATACAGCTTTGCAACTCCTTGGCCCACAGAACGACATGGCTACGATCCGACTTCCTCTGTTCATTAATGAAGGCGAGAAGATCCAGATCGACACCCGTACCGGTGAATATCTGGGCCGTGCAAAATAAGGAGAAGTCGGAGGCCAAGCGGTCTTAGGAAGACAATACAGCTTTGCAACTCCTTGGCTCACAGAACGACATGGCTACGATCCGACTTGAAATAGACATAGCTATTCTCCTTATTTTGCGCGGCCCAGATATTCACCGGTACGGGTGTCGATCTGGATCTTCTCGCCCTCGTTGATGAACAGGGGCACCTTAACCTCAGCGCCGGTCTCCAGGGTAGCGGGCTTGAGGGTGTTGGTAGCGGTGTTGCCGGCAAAGCCGGGCTCGGTGGAGGTAACCACCAGGTCTACGAAGGTGGGAACTTCAACGCCGAAAACGTTGCCCTTGTAGCTCATAATGGTGCAAACGTCGTTCTCCTTAACAAAACGGAAGCCGTCGTCCAGATTGGACTTGTCGATGGGCTCCAGCTCGTAAGTCTCGGGGTTCATAAAGTAGTACAGGTCGCCGTCATTGTAGGAATACTCCATCTTCTTTCTCTCAATGAAAGCGGTGGGGAACTTTGCGGAAGGGTTCAAAGAAGTTTCGGTTACGCCGCCGGTGATGACATTTCTCATCTTGACGCGAACGAAAGCTGCGCCCTTACCGGGCTTAACGTGCTGGAACTCGATGACCTGGACAACCTTGCCGTCCATCTCAAAGGTAACGCCGTTACGAATATCGCCTGCAGAAATCATAATTTTTATCCTCCTAAAACGCGCCCTGAAGGGGCACTAAATGTGTACATAACTTGACTAACATAGTATAACAGCCAAATCGAAATATTGCAAGAGGAAAATGCAAAATTTTACACGATAATTAAATTTTTCGGGCTATGGGTAATGTCCTCGTAGCCACCGTCCTTGAAAATCAGCACATCTTCGATACGAACGCCGAATTTTCCCGGCAGGTAGATGCCCGGCTCGGCAGAAGCCACCATATTGACCTCCATCACCGTCTCGCCGGCGGGGTTGCAGCCGGGGGCTTCGTGAACCTCCATACCAAGGCAATGTCCGTAGCCGTGTCCGAAGAATTTTCCGTAGCCGGCATCGGCAATCACCTTGCGGGCCGCAGCGTCAATCTCCTTACCCAAAACACCGGCGCGGGTGGCTGCGATGCCTGCCTTTTGGGCTTCCAGCACGGTATTGTATACTTTTTCCATTTCCTCGGTGGCATAGCCAACTGCCACAGTACGGGTCATATCCGCGCAGTAACCGCAGTACAGCGCGCCAAAGTCCAAGGTGATAAAATCACCTTCCCCAATTACCCGATCACCGGCAACGCCGTGGGGCAGGCTGGTGTTGGGGCCGGAAACAACGATAGGGTCAAAGGAGGTATTGTCCGCGCCGTTTTTATACAGGCAGTAAATCAGCTCCGCCTGTAATTCCTTTTCGGTCATACCCACGCGAATACGACCTAAAACCTCAGAAAATGCCTTGTCGGTAATTTCCTGGGCTTTGCGCATCAGGTCAAGCTCCCATTCTTCCTTCACCTGGCGGAACTTGTGGATAGCCTTATTCATAGGAACAAGCTCGGCTTCCAAACTCTTTTCGTAATACTTAAACTCAGCTACGGTCAGATAATCCTCCTCATAGCCCAGCTTGGTTACGCCAAATTCAGCGATGGCAGTGTTCAGCCGCTGATAGTAGGGATTTTCCCGGTCAACAGGCAGTACCTCAAAGCCACGAATGCCGTTTTCTGCGGCTTCAATATAGCGGCTGTCGGTAAAATAGCGGCAGCCGTTTTTGGTAACAATGGCAACGCCCTCGGCGATGTCGTACTCTGCGCCGTACAGGCGGCTGTAACGGGAGGTCAGCAGCAGACCGTCTACCTCCCCATCGAGCAAGGTCAGGAATTTTTCAATATTCTTCATTTATTAAGTCTCCTTTTTGCCAAATATATAAAAGGCTTTTCTGCTATATGCCGCAGCTTCAGCCAAATATTATGATTGTGGATGGGAGTAACCAAAATAGAGGTAATTCCCGCAAGGTTTGCGCCCAAGGTGTCTGTAAAAATCTGATCCCCTGCCAGCGCGCACTGCTGGGGGGCAATGGCATACTTTTCCATACAAGCCCGAATCCCTTTGGGAAAGGGCTTTTTTGCGTGGGTGATGCAGTCTATCCCGCGTTCTTTGCAGAAATTGGGAACACGCTCCCGTTTACTGTTGGAAACCACACAAAGCTGTATGCCGGAAGAGAGCAAGCTCTGCAACGCCGCCTCCATTTCTCCCGTGGGCGTATTGGTGGTGTAAGGCACGATGGTATTGTCAAAATCCAGCATAAGCAAGCGAATATTTCGCTTTTGGAGCTCCCCGGGTGTCAAATCCGTCAGCGCCGGCACAATCCATTTAGGCAATAAGGGAAAAGCCATATTTTCTTCCCACTTTCATCATATTTCTTAAGCATTATAGCATAAAAGGCGGTATTTGTCTATGCCTTAACCTCTTCCATTATCAGCTCCTGCAAATAAGCGATGCACCGGGCGAAAAATTCCGAGTTGGAGGGTTTTGTCTTTTGGTGTGGAAAGTACAGCATCCAAGCCTCCCCTTCTCTATTTTCCCAAGCATCCCTAACAGACTCGCGAATGCCCCGCTCTATTTGCTGCCAGGTTCCGTTATAACACTTTGCTACCGCCCGGTATAATTCCTTCGACAGGTATTGGTCAGGATCTTTCCATAGCAGAGGCATCGCTGTCAGTAAGTACTTATACCCGCACAGGTTACTGCGGAAATTCAAATCCATTAAAAAGCCGCGTGTAGATGCCTCTACAGACCGCTTTTCTCCTAACAGCCGCGCTCTGAAATTAAGAATACATGTGGCAACCGCCCGTATATTACAGGGCATACACATTCCATAATCCACCTTCAGTTCTGCCGACATTATCTTGGCATAATCGGTAATCGCCGGTACAATTATCAGCACCATAGGGTGGATACCTGCGCCCTGCACCATTGACAGAATGTGAAAACCGTCATCTCCCGGCAAAGAGGCAGCCAGCACCAGTATATCCGGGCGAAAGCTGCAAATACGGGTCGCCGCGCCATCACCTTTGGTATCGTAATCTACCTTGAAGGTATCCGGCAACAGTTGAATAAGCGCTTTGCAGAACGACTCGGAGTTATCAATAATCTGTAATTTAATGCCGGACACCCCCTTTTCCTTTTCTCAAAGCTAAAATACCACAATTTTCTACATATTACAACAAAAGCCTTAGACTTTCGTTCGACGGATTGCGACCACGTCCAAAAGCATATAGGGTAATTCTGTCCGCACTTGCATTTCCTTTTATATTGTTGTATAATTACTTTGTATGTTATGATATTCGGAGGCATCGTAAATGAAGAAATGGAAACTTGCGCTCATCATTGTTCCGATTGTTGCCGCAGCTATTTTACTTATACTTTTTCTGCCGAAGGGACAGGCAGATCTTACCGACGGGTTCTTTACTTACACCGTAGAAAACGGCGTTGCTACCATTAAAAGCTGCGACAGCGCAGCAAGCGGAGATATTACCGTTCCCGCAACGGTAGGCGGCTACCCGGTAGTCAGCATCGGGCGTTACGCCTTTGATAGCTGCAAAAATATCACAAGCATCGTTTTGCCCGCAACGGTAAAGGATATTCAAATGTATGCTTTTGAAAATTGCAGCAATCTTACCGGTATAACCATCCCGAAAAGTGTTACCAATATGGACGCCTCTGTCTTTAACACCTGCCCAAAGCTCACCGGCATTTGGGTGGATAAAGAAAACACCGTCTACAGTAGCGATGCCTTTGGCGTGCTGTTTAATAAAGATAAGTCTGCACTCCTCCGGGCGCCTATGGCCCTTGCCGACCCCTATAACATTCCCGATAATGTAAAAACCATCAGCGATCGGGCGTTCTTTGGCTGTGTGAATTTAACGGAAATAACCATTCCCGACGGCATTACAACGCTCAATCAGCAAACCTTCAGCAGCTGCACAAGCCTGACTACCGTTTCCCTTCCCAAGTCCGTTACAGGCATCGGTTATGAGGCCTTCCGTGATTGTGCAGCTCTTAAAAAGGTGAATTATACAGGCGCAACAGAAGATTGGAAACAAATTGCAATTAAAAACGGCAACAATTCCCTGCTTTCTGCCGAAATCGAATATGATTACTGCGCCCACAGCTGGGACGCAGGCGCTGTAACAGGAGTTCCCACCTGTGGCGAGCTTGGCGTGCGTACATTTACCTGCTTGCTGTGCAATCGCACAAAGGTTGAGTCTATCCCCAAGCTCTCCACCCATACCTGGAACGACGGCGCAATCACCAAAGCGCCTACCTGCAACGCCCCCGGTGTCAAAACCTACACCTGTTCTGTCTGCAAGGGCACAACCACCGAGGAAATCGAAATGCTGACCACCCATAACTGGAATGGCGGTCTTACCACCAAGGAGCCCACCTGCAAGGAAACAGGCGAAATGACCTACACCTGCACCACCTGTGGCACCACAAAGGTGGAAGCCATTGAGATGCTCACAACCCACACCCCCGGCGAGCCTGCAACCGCTACAGAAGATCAAATCTGTACTGTCTGCGGCAAGGTTCTGACCCCCGCTACAGGAGGAACCGGCTTCTTCGGCGCTATCGCTAATTTCTTCAAGTCCATTGGCGATTTCTTTGCAAACACCTTTGCCTCCTTCTTTGAATTACTTGGTTTCTAATCAAAATACGCCCGGGTGCACCCCCAATGTTATCAGGTTAGGAAAAACCTGTCATTCTGAGCGAAGCGACAAAGGAGCGAAGTCGAAGAATCTACGCATTATCGACCCTGCAAAGCAGTTTTTATAGTGCGAAGAGCCTTCGAGTCCCTTCGGTCGCTCAGGATGACAAGCTTAACTTAATGACATTGGGTGTTACCCGGGCGTATTATTTTTATATTGTAATTTCAACCGCATCGCCGTCAGCAGAATGTACCTCAACCAGCTTCCATTTGCCGTTTCTGCGGCGGAACGCTTTTATTTCACGAAACAATTTCCACGCTTGTTTATATGTAATATCGTTATCTCCCCTGCTGATCATAAACGCCGTAAATCTATTCAGAAATAGGAATGTAGGAATTGCCAGACGAAAAGACCACCGGGATTTTTCCTTTACTCTTATGCGCATAAGTTTACTCCACGAAAACACGGACTGTGTTGCCGTCGGTGTCTTCAATCGTAATGAGATCCCCAATTACACCCTTTTCCACAAGGCTGAGTATTTGCGCCCAATCAATATTTTTCATACTGCTGTTGCCGGAAACCTCAAACATATTCATTCCCGTTTCCACACCCACTTGAAGCAGCGCTACAGGAACATTGATCCGTACCTTATTACCATCAACGGAATCAACGATCACACGGAGCATCATATCCTTAATGTTCTTGCGCTTCTCTTCCGGAACAAATACTGCGGCAGTTTTCTCCTCCTCGCCGGACAGAAGCACATCCACCGTAACACCCAAGAGCTTTGCAAGTTTTGGCAGTAAGCTGATGTCCGGGCAGGATTGGTCGTTTTCCCATTTACTGACCGCCTGGCTGCTAACACCCAGTTCCTGGGCAAGATCCTCCTGCTTCAGACTTTTTTCCCGCCGCAGCGCGGCAATTCTTTTTCCGATTGTGTTTTCCATAGGTTTTTCTCCTTTCGTGTTATGCCATCAATATAGGCATAAAATCCCACTTTTGGAAGGGATTATCGGTTGTTTTTGCCCAACAGATGGTTGCATATTCCCTCAACCGTCTGTTGTTTTTGCAAAATCCGGCACCGCAAACGCGGTGCCGGTGTTTTTTAAGGGGTAAAATTTTCAAAAATGGGAATCCAGCCTTCCTCTACAGCTGCTGCATATTGCTCTTCATCGGTAAGTGTCCAGCTCACACCCGCAACGCCCCATATCTTTCGGCACAGGTAATTGCTGAGTGTCTTTCTGTCGCTATACCGATAGGCAATAAAATCGGGAACAACTAAGAAATTCAGCAGATTGTAGGTCAGCAGAAACCGCAAAATAATGGGAACAGACGACTTCTCCCGGAGGGAATTGTGGGCTAACTGTCCGCGAACGAAGCCGGGATGGTGCTTTTTCACATAAGATACCGCTCGGGGATCGAAGGACTCTACGCAGTAAACGCCGTTGTACCCCTTCAGCGCGGCGCAAACAGTTTCAGAGACAGCATTTTGATTTCCGCCCTCTGTTTTAATCTCCACAATCAGCGGCACACGGCCAGCCACCATTTTCAGCACATCAGGAAACAGCGGAATGCCCTCTGCTGTAACTCCCAAGCGGCAGCTTTTCAATTCCGCAGCCGTAAGCTCTTCAATCTTTCTGTCAATGCCGGCTGTGCGTTTTAAGGAGGAATCGTGGATGACAGCCAGGCTGCCGTCAGCCATCAGATGCACATCCAGCTCAATACCATAGCCTGCTTCCACAGCCCTGCGGAATGCGCCCATACTGTTTTCGGGAAAATTCTCGTTATGCAGACCACGATGGGCGTAAGACCAGCCTCTTAAATTTTTCAGCTTTGGATGCCCCACTCTGCCGTGGAGCATAAACAAGTAAATGGCAAAGATAACAATTAAACAGGAAATCATATCAGTCATCCACATTCAGCGCTTCCAGACCCTTTTGGGATGCAGGGCGGCTGTCGCCGTGGCGCACAAAGAACATCGTTACAAAGGCAAGACCTACGCAAACTGCCGCATAAGGGAACATAACCGTCATACCCAGCTTGTCCATCAGGAAACCGGAAAGCATAGGTGTTGCCACCTGGGCTGCCATAGATGCGGTGTAGTAATAGCCGGTGTACTTACCAATGTCAGCGCCGGAGCACATTTCTACTACCATCGGGAAGGAGTTAACATTGATGGTTGCCCAAGCGATACCTGCCAAGGCAAACAGCAAATTCATAACCCAGCCGGGGCTGCCGGCACGCATAACAGCGGCAAAGCCGAAGGCTGCGGTGAGCATCACAACGCCGGCAAGAATGGTCTTTTTTCTGCCGATTTTGGAAGCCACCAAACCTGCGGGTATGTAAGCTACAATTGCCGCGCCCTGGGCAAGAAGCATTGTGGTGTTATAGTCCTTTTGCAATATATTGGGAGCATAGACAGAGTACTTGGAGGTAACAGCGTTATAACCGAAGTACCACAAAGCGATGGACAGCAGCACAAGAATCAAAGACCGTTTTTCACCAGCATTTAAGCCGCGCTTTTCGCCGCCTTCTTCTTCCTCTTCTTCAATGCCGTAGCGGATGCTTTCTTCCCGCATTTCAGCAGCCCACAAAGGCTCACGGACAGTGGCAAGGAAGGCTACCAGCGCCGCAATCATTAAGCCCGCAATCACCGCATAGAAAACCGTATAGCTCATAAGGGCGTTCTTTACGGCAGAGGTACCGAATACCATACCCAAAACCAGCACCAAAATACCGCCGGCTGTACCCATCAGGTTAATAACCGCGTTTGCCTTACTGCGCAAGGGCTTGATGGTAACATCGGGCATCAGCGCAACTGCAGGAGACCGGAAGGTTGCCATCGCCACCAGCACAACGAGCAAAACAGCAATAAACAGAATCAGCGGCACAGGGTTTGCTGCCGTCTTATCCGCTGCATAGGCATTCCGGGCAGGCACTACATAGTTTGTGTAGGCGGATTCCTTTGTTTCGGGGTCAATGTCATCACTGCGGATAGCGGTGAACTGCTCCTTCGTAAACACATCGGAGAGAACAAACTTTTCGCCCTCGGGGGTCAGCAGTTCCTTTTCTGCCTGGGTATCATAAATCACAGCCAAAGCGGCAGGATCGTCTATCTTGCTGACAGCGCTGATGTTGCTCAGCTGCACATTATCAATGCAGGACAGCGCTACCAGCGCAATCGCGGCAATCACCGTACCAATGCGGATAAAGGGAGTCCGCTTGCCGATTTTGCCCTTATGCTTATCAGAAATACTGCCAAACAGCGGCAGCATAAACAGCGCAAGAATGTTATCCAGCGCCATAATCACGCCGGACCAGGTCTGAGACATACCGAATTTGTTGGTCAGCAGCACAGAAACCGTGCTGTCGTAGGCCTGCCAAAAGGCGCAAATGAGGAAAAAGGCAAAACCTACCAAAATTGTACGCTTGTAATTGAGCTTCATAGGGAAACCTCCAATCAGTAATTTGTGCGTAACATAGGTTTATTATAGCATTATTTGCCAAAATGTCCAGTAAATTGTGAAAGGGCGGAAAGCTCCGCCCTTTTATCACTGTAATACGGCCTTGTGGAATACCTTTTTGCCCTTGCGGATCTTAACGCCGTCTTTCAGCATTTCCTCGGTAACGGCAAACTGGGGCGCGGGTACTTTTTCGTCGTTTACAAACACACCGCCCTGCTCAAGTCGGAGGCCAAGCGGTCTTAGGAAGACAATACAGCTTTGCAACTCCTTGGCTCACAGAACGACATGGCTA
>JAZRKY010000008.1:0-3011 GCA_045646585.1 Faecousia sp.
ATCGCCCCTACATTCACTAAAATAAAAATAAACCCACCCTTCTTCTTTGAAAAGGCAGGTTTATTTTTCTTAAAATTCTTTACCGGTAATTAAATAATTGATGGATACATTAAAATACTCAGACATAGCGACAAGAAGCGCCAGGGACGGCTCACGCTTTCCATTTTCGTAATAGGACAGCGCTTCTCTGGAAATATTGAGATCCATCGCAACTTTTTGCTGATTTAACTTTCTTTTCTTGCGAATAATTTTTAAGCCGATCATCCCATCACCTCTTGACTTTATTGTAACGATTTGTTACAATAAAAATGTAACAATTTGTTACCGCATAAAGACAATTCGTGAATCGCCCCTACATTCGCCACCATAAGGAGGAATGATTATGTCAAAAAAATACTATATTGCCATTGGAATCGCTTTGGCTTTGGTGCTGGTAATTCTTGCGGTTTACCTGATAGGCGCGCCCAATGCGCCCCAAACCCAGGATACCCAGCCCTCTACCTCTGCGCCTACGAATCCCACCAATCCTACCAACCCGACAAACCCCACGAATCCTACTACACCGCCGACCAATCCGCCTACGAATCCGCCCACTACACCACCTACCCAGCCCCCTACAGAGCCACCCACCGAGCCGCCTACGGAGCCGCCCGTTGTCCTATGGCACGGCGTCGTCGCCTCTACCACCCTGAACATTCGCAAAACCCCCGGCGGTCAACAAATTGACGGCTATAATCAGGGCAAGCAGGTTGCGATTTTGGAGGAAAAGACCGTAAACGGCACAACTTGGGGTCGTACCGACAGAGGCTGGATAAGTCTCGAGTATGTAAAGCCTATTGTTCCGCTTCCCGAGTCCGGAGGGGTCTGTAATGTGGAAGCATACGATTCTCTCCACGAAATGCCCGCAGAGAAATTTACCGTTAACGGCGACAAAAAGACCTACAACGGCGGGGCACTTTCCATTACCATACCGGCAGACTGGCTGACCTTAGAACAACACTTTGAAGATAACGGTGTGTGCTATTTCCGTCATCCAACCGTAAGTGGCTGCCAATTTCGGTTCGAGCCTTCTGAATCGGCATATGTATACAAGCGGACAGAAGAGGAATACAGAAAACTATTGGATGCAACAATTCACTCTATTACAGTAGAAAAGATAAGTGGTTTCAGCTGCACAAAGGTGGTATATTCCTATACCTCTTCTGATGGTGTCCAAAAAATGGGAATATTCTATGATAATATTGTCATTGGTATCATTGTGTACTATTTTGACCTTGAGTATCCTGCCGCAGAAAGCGAGCAGCTTGTGCCTATCTTTGAAGAAATGATAGACTCCATTGTTCTGCTGCCCTATTCTCCTATTAGATCCTAATAAACAAAGCAAGGCTTTTGCAACCAAAATTGCAAAAGCCTTGCTTTTTCTTTCGCTCATTTTTATGTTACATCATAAAAAGATTCAATGGTAATAAAATACCCTTTTCCATTATTGTCCTCGGCATACTGTGTCCACCAGTTGTTGCCTGTTCTTGTATCTATATGGGTATAGTTGCCTATAGGATTCCATTCGATGCCCGGCACACCTAAATCTTGCGCTTTTCTTGCCAGTTCCAGGGGTGTTTTGGTGCTGCAAACGATATCCGTAGCCTTTCCTAACATATGCTTGGATGTATTTGAGCCGCCGACTTTTTTATTATGGCTCGGGGTACGGTAACCGCTGCTTACGGTAATAGAGCCGCCTGCCCAATCCCGAATTTGCTGCAAATACCGCACGAGCTGCATATCAATTAGAATTTCATCGCTACCATCCTTGCACCGAAACTCCCGTACCTTAAAATTTCGGCTTAACAGCAGATTTCCGTGCTCCCGGTACGAGAAGGTAACAACCTCATCCCCATACACATCTGCAAGATAGGTTGTATCGTCGTAAGTTACCACCTGGCAGACAGCACTTACTGTGTTGTCAAAAGCGGATACCGTATCCCCTATATCCGTTATCTTCTTTTGCGATTTGTTAAATCTTTTTAGTAATTGCTGTGGGATTGTTCCTTCCATCCATCTGGAGATGGCATTTATCAGGACACCAATCATAGCGTTTCCTTAGGAAGCTCAGCTTCCGTAACCTCTGTCCAAGCGGAAGTATCCGCGCCCAAAGGCAAAATCACGGTTTTGCCGTAGGTTTCGCCGTTTGTTAAGTACATATTTTCCTCAGCGGTGAGGATAATCTGGGTTAGGGTTTCTCGTTTCATCCTTTTCCTCCTTAATAGACTAATTGCCAATTTTTGGCGGTGATTTCCGCCTTCTGCGTATCCGTCAGCGCCCCGCCCACATCTGCGTGGAGGGTCAGGGTCTGGGCTGTCTCCCCTGTCAGGTCTTTCAGGGCGTTAATCACCGTCTGCACAGAGGCGTTTGTCAGCTTGGAAGATTGGGCAAAGGAAACATTTGCCTTAATCACACTATCGGCAGTAAAATTGACCTCCTCCAGCGCCGTACAGTCATAAAACCAATTAGCAAGGGTTACCGCCTTTTCCGTTACCTTTATAGAGGGAATGCTTTTCAGGCGGTAATTGCAGTAGAATAAGTTGTTATTGTACACACCGTCCGTATCCACGATAATAGGCACTTTTGTAGAAGTGATTTTTGAGTAGGCGAAGGCAAAACCGGCTGTTCGCGTGATTGAAATGGGACGCACCGGGCAAAACAGAGTATCCGACCATCCACCGCCTGCAAAGGAATAGCCGTAGCCGTATATTTCCAGCTCCCCTTGATAGGCATCCATAAAATCCTCTATGCCGGAGGCGGTGATGACGATGTTCTTATCGCAGTATTTGCCCTTGGTCAGCAGCCGCTTGGTGCCGCTGATGGATAGGTTCATATCACTCATACATCCTCCATTTCTCCGGCGTAGACCGTAACGCCCCAGGCATCATCGGAGATAATCTGCCGCACCTCGGCTTCCGTTACGAATGTGGCAGCGGCAGCCTCCAAGGCAAGAATTCTATCCTCGATTTCTC
>JAZRKY010000009.1:0-5537 GCA_045646585.1 Faecousia sp.
TGCCTCGGGCTTTTAGTTCATCGCGAATGCGGTCAGCTTCTGCAAAATTCTTTGCTTTCTTTGCTTCCGTACGGGCAAGCACCAAAGCATCAATCTCGGGGTCAGCAGAAGACGCAGCCTCTTGCGCTTCCTTCTTGCGAAGGCTCTCAGCGGCCTGAAGCAAATTCAGGCAAAGAACCTGGTCGAAGTCAGCAAGAGCTGCCAGTTTGGTAGCATCGGTGGTTTTTGCCTTCAAAACATCATAAACAGCGGTAATTGCCAAAGAGGTATTCAAATCGCCGTTAAGGGCAGTTACAAAACGCTCTTTCAGGGCTGCGAGAGCTTCACCATCCACTTCGCCACCACCCGTCAACGTTGCAATCTTCGCAATAAGCTTCTGGTAGGCCATAGTGGCGTTATCTAAGTTCTCCCAGGAAAATACCAGGTTTCTGCGATAATGGCTCTGAAGGCAGAACAGACGGTAAGCCATGGGGTCATAGCCCTTCTGTTCTAACAGGCTGACCGTCAGAAATTCGCCCTTGGATTTGGACATTTTGCCTGTATCGGTGTTGAGGTGATGGACGTGGAACCAGTAATTGCACCACTTATGACCCAAATAGCTCTCAGACTGGGCAATTTCATTGGTATGGTGGGGGAAAGCATTGTCAATACCGCCGGCATGGATATCCAAATCCTCACCGAGATACTTCATTGAAATGCCGGAGCATTCAATATGCCAGCCGGGATAGCCGACGCCCCAAGGCGATTCCCACTTGAGCGCCTGATCCTCGAATTTACTCTTTGTAAACCAAAGAACAAAATCGTTGCGGTTTTTCTTATTGGTATCCTCCTCAACACCCTCGCGAACACCAACGGCAAGGTCCTCCTCGTCGTGGTCGTTAAAAACATAATAATTTTCCAACTTGGAGGTGTCGAAATACACATTGCCGCCGGCAACATAAGCAAAGCCCTTTTCAATAAGACCCTCAACGATTTGAATAAACTCAGCAATACAGCCGGTTGCGGGCTGGACAATTTCAGGTGTCTTAATATTGAGCTTAGCGCAATCGGCAAAGAAGGCGTCTGTGTAAAATTGGGCAATCTCCATAACGGACTTATTTTCCCGCTTTGCACCCTTGAGCATCTTATCTTCACCTGTGTCTGCATCAGAGGCCAAATGTCCTACATCAGTAATGTTCATAACCCGCAGGACATTATAGCCCAAATACCGCAAACTCTTTTCCAGCACATCCTCCATAATGTATGTGCGAAGGTTGCCGATATGGGCATAGTGGTACACCGTAGGTCCACAGGTGTACATTTTCACCAAATCGGGGTTGTTGGGAACAAACAGTTCCTTTTTATGGGAAAGAGAATTATAAAGATACATAGCTTTACCTCCAAAAATATCAAATAAAAAAGCCTCCTGTGCCGCAGCACAAGGGGCGGGTTATACAACTCGCGGTTCCACTCTCATTTATCACTTTTTCCTATGATCGCTCCCGAACGCACTTTCACGGAACAGATGATAAGGGGCTTACAGCCAACGACCCCTACTCTCTGAAAACATCCATTTCCGATACTCTTTCGATCACTGCGATTTTTATTATTTTATCATTATAGACCATTTTTTGTCAAGTTATTCTTTGTGTGTCTCATAGTCTTTTAGGAGCTGACGCACCTTAGGCATCAAATATATAAGGGACAGCAGATTGGGAATTGCCATTAGACCATTTACAGTATCAGCAAAGAGCCAAATTGTCTTTGTTTCCAGCACGGAACCGATTACAACAGCAAACGCCTGCACAATTACAAAAATATGCCAGGTTTGCTGACCAAAAATAAACTGGGCGCAACGCGCGCCGTATAATCCCCAGCCAAGAACCGTAGCAAATGCAAAGCAGCACAATGCCGCTGTTATTAGTATCGTTATCCAGCCGCCGTAAACTGCTGAGAAAGCTTGGTTGGTAAGTAAAATGCCGGTGTCATTCCCGAAAGGAATGCCTACGCCGCTGCACAGGATTACCAGCGCTGTAATTGTGCAAATCACAAGGGTATCCACAAACACCTCCACAATGCCCATAAGTCCCTGCTCCACAGGATGCTGCACCTTAGCAGAAGCGTGGGCAATTCCCGCCGTTCCCATCCCCGCTTCGTTGGTAAATACCCCCCGGGATGCGCCGATACGCAGCGTTATCATCACATTACCAATCATACCACCTGTTACAGCATTGGGAGAAAATGCGCCGGCGATTATTGATGCAAACGCGCCGGGAATGGCATCATAACGGCAGATAAAAACGCCAATCCCCATAACTATATACAAAACAGAGGCAAACGGCACAAGCGTCTCTGCCGCAGCACCAATCCGTTTCGCCCCACCAAGAAACAGTATAGTAATGAGTATTGCCATAGCAATTCCTATCAGCAAATTTCCAAACTCCGTACAAGGTCGACCCAAATATGCGCACATACTGTTTATGCCGCCAACGAGCGTGTTAATTTGGGTAGCATTTCCAACACCAAAAGCCGCGATAATGCCAAATAAACAGTACAAATACGCAAGAAAATGACATTTTTTCGGCATACCTCTTGTAATTACATACATCGGTCCTCCTAAGTACTCCCCCTTTTCGCTCTTTATTCGGTAATGTACTGACAAGATTGCCTCTGCAAACTTTGTAATCATCCCAAGAATCCCACCGACCCATATCCAAAACACAGCCCCCGGACCGCCGATGGCTATGGCGCCTGCTACGCCTGCGAGATTGCCTGTTCCCACGGTAGCCGCCAGAGCTGTGCATAGGGCACGAATGGGAGATTCGCCCTCGGTGTCACCATTTTCCTTTTTGGGGCTTAAAAAGGTTCTCAGCGCCCTTGGAAGCAGTCTAAATTGGGCAAACCTGGTAAGAACGGAAAGGGTTATACCGATGCCCAAGATTAGCACAAGAGTTGGAATCCCCCAAACGATATTATTTAGCTTTTCCATAAACTGTCCCCCATAAGAAAAAAAGCAGTCTCCCATAAAGGAAACTGCTTTTGTGTTATTCCCAGGTCGCCCAAACCTCCGGGCAATACCCAACTGTTACAAATTTGCCGTTGCGGACAATGGGCGTTTTCATAAGGGCAGGATCGTCAAACACCTTGTCCTCCTTACAGCGCTTATCGTCCATATATTTCATAGTGGTAATCTCCTGGGATTTACCATCCCAATCAATAAGATTATCTATACCGCCGACACCACGGAGAACTACATCAAATTCCTTGCCGGAAAGACCGTAGCGGAGCAAATCCACATACTGATATTTAATCTTTCTCTCCTTAAAGTAACGCTCTGCCTTCTTAGAATCAAAGCACTTGTTCTTTCCAAATATCTGAATATTCAATAGATCACCTCCATAAGGCACAGACCACAGGCGGGTACAAGCTCTCCTGCATCAGCCCTATTTCCGCCAAAAAGTGCAGGAATACTATCCGCCGCGCGTTCTCCCCTGCCGACTTCAAGCAAGGTACCAACCATAATGCGAACCATATGGTGTAAAAAGCCGTTGCCAGTAACCGTAAACCGTATCTCATTATCTACACGTTCAATGCGAAATTCAGAGATGTGCCGAACAGTAGACTTTTTCATTTTCGTATTGGCGCAAAAAGCGGAAAATCGTGCTGTCCAACAAAGGCTGAAGCCGCCATTTTCATTTTCTCCAAATCTACCGGGCGGGAATCCCTGTAAACAAACCGACGGTCAAAGACACAGGGCACATCGCTGTTCCATAAGCGGTAACAGTATGTCTTTTCCTTGACATTGAGACGGGCGTGGAATCGCGGAGATACATTTCTACAGGAATATATGCCGATATCCTCTGGTAAATACCGCCGAAGCGACCCTAAAATTCCGTCGCAGGGCATTGGGGATGTACAGCGGAAGCTAACCGTTTGCTTTTTGGCGTGAGTTCCGGCATCCGTTCTGCAGCTGGCAGAAATTTCGATTTCCTCCCCAAGAATGCGTGAGAGGGTCTGCTCCAATTTCCCTTGAATGGTATTGTCAGAATTTCCCAAACGCTGCCAACCGTGATACCTTGTACCCTCGTAACAAATATCAAGCCGAATATTGCGCATAGCTTTCCAATTCCTCTCTGGCCTCCTTCTCCGTATCTGCGGAGAAAAGGAAAATACCATTTTCATTATAGACCTGAATGTGTCCGTTTACATTTTTGATTGCATACATAATAAAGACCTCTTTTCTTGTTTTGTGTCCTTATTATATCTTGCGTTTTGTCCAATAATTTGGACTTATTTAACCTCGTAGCCCGCTTCCGTAATTGCCTTTTTCACTGCATTCAAATCGGGTGTTCCTGTGATGGTTACAGATTTATCCTGCAAATCTACCACAGCATCTGCTACACCCGGCATACCCTTACATACCTGCTCAACGCGGGCTTTGCAGTGAGGGCACATCATACCGTCCACATAAATTTTTGTTTCCATTCCTTTTACCTCCTGAATAATGGGTTTATTCTTATAAGATGTCTTAAATCTGCGAAGTCGCAACGCATTGGTTACCACAAAAATGGAGCTCAGGCTCATCGCCGCTGCGCCAAGCATAGGGCTTAATTGCAAGCCAAGCCAGGGGTACAGCACACCGGCAGCTATGGGAATCCCGAGGCTGTTGTAGGCAAATGCCCAAAATAGGTTTTGCTTAATATTACGGATCGTTGCTTTGCTTAGCGAGATACCATCGCAAACGCCTAAAAGAGAGCTGTTCATCAGTACAATATCGGCAGATTCCATAGCGATATCCGTTCCTGCGCCGATTGCCATACCCACATCCGCAGTTACAAGCGCCGGCGCATCATTGATACCGTCGCCGACCATAAGCACCTTATGCCCCTGAGCCTGCAGCTGCAGAATTGCACCGGCCTTATCACCGGGAAGCACATCGGCTATCACCTGTTCGATCTCTGCGCCGGCGGCAATCGCTTCGGCGGTATTTCGGTTATCGCCCGTGAGCATTACCACATCCAGACGCAGCTTTTTCAGCATACGAACAGCCTGCGCCGAATCTGCCTTCAACACATCCGCCGCAGCGATCGCACCAAAATAGCGATCCTGCCCGGCAAAGTATAGTGGCGTTTTTCCCACCGCCGTCAACTCCGGAAAAGCCGGAACGGCAATACCCAGCGCTTCCATCAGATGCCTGTTGCCGCCGTAAACCTGCTGACCGTCGATGATGCCGGACACGCCCTGTCCGGGCAACACAGTAAAATCTGCAACCGGCAACGGAGTAAATTCGCCTCTTTTTTCCACGATCGCCTTGGCAAAGGGATGCTCAGAGGCCTGCTCCAGGCTGGCCGCCAAGGTCAAAAGTGCCTGATCATCCAATCCGGCGGGGATAATATCCGTCACAACGGGAACGCCTTCGGTGATCGTTCCGGTTTTATCCAGCACCACCGTATCGACCTTATGGAGATTTTCCAGCACCTCTGCGTTCTTAAACAGAACGCCCATACCTGCGCCTCTGCCGGTTCCCACCATAATCGCCACCGGCGTGGCAAGGCCCA
>JAZRKY010000010.1:0-11648 GCA_045646585.1 Faecousia sp.
AGGGTATCCTGAAGTGTTGCGTCCATTGCGTGGCCCATATGCAGCTGACCAGTAACATTGGGAGGGGGCATTACGATGGTAAAGGGCTTTTTGCTCTTGTCCGTTCCGGGACGGAAAAAGCCGCCTTCCTCCCACATTTTATAGATTTTTTCTTCAACCTGTTGGGGTTCGTAGACCTTCGGCAATTCCTGTGCCATATCTTTCACTCCTTAAAATAAAAACGCCCAGAGCATAAGCTCAGGGCGAAAATTTCCGCGGTACCACCTGAATTCCCGCAAAGCGGGCACTCGTAAGCTGTAACGGGCAGACCCGGACTCCCCTACTGATTTCAGGCAGTCAGCTCAGGGGCGACAATCGGACAAAATCTCATATGCTCTCACCAAACGCATACTCTCTGAAAAGATTTTTGGCCAAAACTCCCCATCAAAGCCTTGTAATATGCTGATAATTTACCATAAAGGCCTCATTCTGTCAACTCAAATTTCCTTGACGGAAACAGAAAAATCGCATATAATAACGAAAATACCGTAAATGAAATGAGTTGAGGCTATGAAACTGACCTTAGTTGTCCCCTGTTATAACGAGGCTGAAAATGTTTCCCTATTTCAGGATGCGGTCATAGTTGCTTTTTCCGGCTGCGGCTATGATTATGAAATTGTCTTTGTAGACGACGGCAGTAAGGATGCAACCTATCACAACCTGAAGAAAATCCACGCCGCCCAGCGGTGTCCTGTAAAGGTCATTCGCCTTTCCCGCAATTTCGGCAAGGAAGCGGCTCTCTATGCAGGTCTGAAACACGCAAGCGGCGATTATATTTCTCTCATTGATGCGGATTTGCAGCAGCGCCCGGAAATTGTCCGGGATATGGTCAAAACATTAGATGAAAATCCGGAATATGACATTGTTGCCGCCTATCAGGATCGCCGTGGCGAAAGTAAGATACTTTCCTTCTTTAAGAAATCCTTTTATGCCATTATTAACTGCCTTTCCGATGTTTCCCTTCGCTCTGATGCCAGCGATTTCCGCGCCTTCCGCCGCAGTGTGGCTGATAGCTTGCTGTCGGTTGCAGAATATCACCGTTTTTCCAAGGGTATTTTCGCCTGGGTCGGCTATAACACACATTTTATTCCCTATGTAGCTGAGCCCCGCAGAGCCGGTACAAGCAAATGGAGCTTCAAAAAGCTAATGAACTACGCCATCGAGGGCATTATCGGTTACTCCACCAAACCGCTGCGGATTGCAACCGCCCTGGGTATGCTGACCGCCATCTCCGCATTTATCTATCTGCTGATAGTGCTGATCCAAAAGCTCGCCTTTGGAATTGCCATTCCCGGTTATGCAACGGTGATTGTGCTGATTTTGCTTTTAGGCGGCGTACAGCTTCTGTGCATCGGTATTATCGGCGAATATGTTGGCAGAACCTTTGAGCAATCCAAAAACCGCCCCATTTATCTTGCCAAGGATGTACTAACTTATAAAAACGAGGACGCCAATTAAGGCGTCCTCTCATTCATATTAGCGTGTACTTCTTTTAGCTTTTCTTCGATTGAAAGAAGGTCAGCAAAGGTCTCCGGCCGTTTGAAAACATCCCGAAGCAAAGCCGACGGATGATAGATCGCCGTCATCCAAGTTCCGTTGCGGCAAATCCAGGTTCCGTGATCCCGGGTAATGCGATAATCCGGGTAGATAATTCGCCGCGCGGCAATTCTGCCCAAGCAGACAATAATCTGCGGCTTTATCAGCTCAACTTGCTTTCGCAGATAACCGATACAGGCCTCTTGCTCATTCTCCTGCGGGTCTCTGTTTCCAGGAGGACGGCATTTTACAATATTCGCTATGTAGCAGTTTTTACGGTTGACACCTATGATGGAGAGCATATCATCCAACAGCTTTCCGGCAGCGCCTACAAAGGGCTCGCCCTGCAAATCCTCCTGTTCGCCCGGACCTTCGCCAATGAACATAATGTCCGCATCCCGAACGCCAACGCCAAATACAACATTATTCCTGCCTTGACAAAGTCTGCATCGGGTGCAGGCGTTACAGCTCTCCTGCAAAATCTCCCATTGATCCATATTACCTTCTCCTCCGGCTTTGCCTGCGAGCGGCGCGTCTTTTACGGGCGCGATGCTGTCCTCTAAGGATAATAAATATAGCTGTTGCTACAATGATAACTATGACGGCAAAGAGTATCGTTCCGCTACTAGGGTTGTTGGATAGTTCTATCCGCTTTTCGGTAGCAACATCCACACGGTTACCTGCTACAAGTTCTACCCTTGCCAAGCATTTCCCACCGTACCACACCTCTACACTTCCCTGGGCGGAGCCTTCCGCTATGGGCGCAGAATATAGCTTACCTCCGTCGGTAAATTTGTATGTAAGAAGCGAAATATCTATATCCTTTGGCACAATTACGGTTTGCATACCGTTCGGCTTGAGAACGAGATCATTATCTCCATTTGAAACAGGCCGCTGGGCAACAATTTGTCCCTCATAAAAGACCTGCGCCACCCGATAACTGGAAATGGTTGCATTCAGAAGCTGACTGATTTCCCGGAAGCTGCCATACCGCTGCACTGTGTAGCCATCGGCTGCAAACTGAGATTTTGCCCCAAATACAATAGCGATTGCCCGCATATTGCCATCATTGGCAATCACGCCAAGGCAGCGGCTTCTGTCGGACGCTGTACCTGTTCGACCGCCGGTTACTCTGCTGTCGTAGTAGCTTTCGCTGGTTTTGTCCATTAAATAGTTGGATGTTTTCAATTCCCTTGCGGGAGAAAATTCGGTAGCAGGAACGGTATATCTTGCCGCGCCGAAAATTTCGCAAAAGGTCTCACTCTCCGCTGCTGCGGCGAAGATGCGCACCATATCTCGGGCAGTTGTGTACTGGTTTTTGCTTGAAAGGCCGTGTGGATCGACGAAATGAGTGTCCGTGCAGCCAAGCTCTGCTGCTCTGCTGTTCATCATTGATACAAAGCTATCAACACTTCCGGCAATATGCATCGCAATCACCACAGCGGCATCATTGGCAGAGCCTGTGAGCATACAGTAAAGCAATTCCCGGACAGTGAGTTTCTCCCCTACCTGCAAACCGACACCACCTGCGCCGGAGGATGCGTTCATCATTTCTTGGGTAACGGTGGCAACGGAATCGAGATTTCTGTTTTCTACCGCCAGCAAAGCAGTCATTACCTTTACAAGGCTGGCAGGATACATTCGGCTGTCAATATTGGCGCTATACATCATCGTATCGCTGTTCATGTCATAAACAACAGCAGCCGTTGCGTTGGTAATCACCTGATTTTCAACAACGGCACTTTGGGCGTCTATACCGCCATAAGGAGAAGTGTTTGCATCCTCTGCTGTCGCCGGAACGACAAAAAAACCTGTCAAAAACCAAAAACTGAGAAAAAAAACAGCTATTTTTTTCATTTTTATGCTCCAATATCAAACCACGGACTTGTCCGCGGAGAAAATTTGTGTATAATAATTATATCAGCTACTTTAATGATAGTCAATGGAGGAACCTCCGAATATGAAAAACACAAATATTTGGCTTTTCCTGTTCCCACCGATTATCTGCTTATCCATTTTAATCGGTGCCTTCATTGGACGCGTTTCCGCAGGACACATTGTGCAGCTTGAGCACCCCTTTGCTACCCTTCCGACTGACAATGACAGCCAAACAGATAAATCTCCCGGATCATCATTTGAGAAGATTAACATTAACACAGCTGACCTGGAAAAGCTGACAAAAGTACCCGGTATTGATAAAGCGCTGGCGCAGAAAATTATAAGCTTCAGAAATACATACGGCGCATTTTCGCGCATAGAGGATATTATGCGCGTTGCGGAAATCAGCAAAGAGGAATTTAATGACATAGCCTATTACATAACAGTTGGAGGTAAAGAATGAAAATACTGATTGTAGATGATGAAGAGCTTTTGGTAAAAGGCATCCGCTTCAATTTGCAAAATGACGGATTTGAAACGATAACCTGCAAGGATGGACTTGAAGCAGTTGAACTGGCAAAGCAGGAGTCTCCGGATTTAATCATCCTGGATGTTATGATGCCAAATCTTGATGGACTTTCCGCCTGTACCCAAATCAGAGAGTTTTCCAATGTGCCAATTATCCTGTTAACCGCAAAAACCGAAGATATGGACAAGCTGATGGGTTTTGAAAACGGCGCAGACGATTACATTACAAAGCCCTTTAATATTCTTGAACTGAAGGCGCGGATTCGGGCATTACTTCGCCGCAGTGGAACAGCAAATGAGCGAAACAACACTTTAACCATTGGAAATATAACCCTGGATTTGGATGCACGAAATGCCTACAAGTCAGGACAGCTTGTGGACCTGACCGCCCGGGAATATGATATGATCGAGTTCTTTATGAAAAACCCGAACAAGGTATATTCCCGTGAAGGACTGCTTGACAGCGTCTGGTCCTACGAATACAGAAGCGACGTTCGTACTGTAGATGTACACATTCGCAGATTGCGTGAAAAGCTTGAAGATAACCCTGCAGAGCCGCAGTACCTTATGACGAAATGGGGCGTTGGCTATTTCTTCCGTAAACAATAATAAAAAACGGCACATCAGCACCCACTTTCAGGTTGCGCTGATCTATGTAACCCTTTCGATGCTTGTAATGCTGTTTCTCAATATCTATATTTCCCGTTCCAGCCAATATATGATCAGCAATAACAAGGAAGCCAGTATGATTGAGCGCTGCCATCTTATTGGCGCAGAAATTCAGGCGATGAATGTAATCTCGCCGAACAATGTGGCAAACGCGGTACAGAAAATGGGCGCGTTGCGTGTATCCAGGCTGATTATTACAGACAGCAACGGCGTTGCAATTTATGATTCCCTATCTTCTGTTATGGGCTGTAATATATTGCTGCCTGAGGTAATAGAAGCCTTAAACGGAAACGATGTGTTCGTATCTGATTATGAAGATGGCACAATGTTCTCCCGTGCAGCCGCGCCAATTATGTCCTATGGCACTACACTTGGGTGCGTATATCTTACCGAGTATGATACCACACAAGGCGCGCTGATTGCATCTATTCAGAAAAATGTACTGACTATTACCATAGCTCTTGAGCTTGCTGTCATTTTATTCTCCCTGCTTCTGTCCAGAACATTTACAAAGCGCGTAAACAGCTTAATTTTCTCTATGCATAACATTGATGAAGGTAAATACGCACATCGTGTCAATGTTAAGGGAAATAATGAAATTGCGGTATTAGGTGAGGAATTTAATGCGCTTTTGACCCGCCTTCAGGCGATGGAAGAAACACGAAAGCAATTCGTATCCAATGCCTCTCACGAGCTGAAAACGCCCCTCGCCTCCATTAAACTCCTATCTGATTCTATTTTACAAAATGAAATGGATATGGAGACTGTGCGTGAGTTTGTTGAGGATATTGGTAATGAAGCTGACCGTCTGAACAGAATGTCCCAAAACCTACTATCTCTGTCAAAAGCAGATGCCAATCTAATCGAATGCGCCGAAATCACTGAAATCGCTTCTACTGCCCAGCGGGCTATCCGTATGCTCTCGCCTATGGCTGATATTAACAACATCAAAATTCAAGCCAATCTTACAGACACCTGCCCGGTTCTTGCCAGCGAGGATGACCTGTATCAGATCATATTTAACCTTGTAGAGAATGGCATTAAGTACAATAAGCCCGGCGGTAATCTCTATATTTCCATTTCAAAGGATGCTGATATAGCAAGCCTTATGGTGCGGGACGAAGGAAACGGTATTCCCGAGGAATCACTGCCCTATATTTTTGACAGATTCTACCGTGTGGACAAGGCTCGCTCCCGGTCTACCGGAGGCAGTGGTCTTGGTCTTAGTATTGTCCAGGAGTTAGTCCGCAAGCACAAGGGCGACATTACCGTAGAAAGTGCCATCGGAATTGGAACCACATTTACTTTGTGTTTCCCCATTATTAAAGCGGAGGACGGCGTATGAAAAGAATCATTTGTATGATTGTCCTTTGCGCGCTCTTTCTAACCGGATGCATCCAGCAATCTGAAAGTTTTTACACGAAACCTGTTCACTTTTATTATCCGCGGTCGTCCTTTGACCTCACAAGCGGTACTCGCACCATTTCCTATGAATTGCGGGAAGGAAAGGATTTTTCTTCTGAAAAAGAGCTTTTGGAAAAGTATTTTGAAGGACCGAGCAACAGTGGTTTATATTCCCCCTTCCCTGTCGGCGTTGATGTACTCGATTACAAAGTATCCCAGGGGTGTATATATCTGTATCTCAGCCACGATTTCAATGAGCTTACCGGTCTTTCCTTTACCATAGCCACCTCCTGCATTGCTACCACCATACTTACCTATACAGGGTATGATTCGGTGGAAATCAATGTTATGGACACCAACAATGAGGTAGAACGGTTTGTTACCCTTACGCAGGATGACATCCTGCTCATTGACACCTGCACAATTCCACCGGCAGAATAATCAAATCAGAGCAAATTACCCCTCGTTCGTCTGGAACGAGGGGTAATTTATTGCTGGTTGGGTCTATTCTCTTGCAGACCAAAGCTAACGGCGATTGCCTCATCAACAAGCAGCATATGCTGATCATCCAGCTTACCCATATGCTCCCGCAACCGCCGCTTATCGATAGTGCGTATTTGCTCTAACAGGATTACGGAGTCCTTGCTCAGCCCAACGCTGCCACCGGCAATATTGATATGTGTCGGCAGCCTTGCTTTGCCGGTTTGGCTTGTAATTGCCGCTGCAATTACGGTTGGAGAATACTTGTTTCCAGTGTCATTTTGCACAATAAGGACGGGTCTTGTGCCTCCCTGTTCGCTGCCAACAACAGGCGAAAGGTCTGCATAGAATATATCACCACGTCTGACGGTACTGTCCATCATTTTCACGCTCCGGAAAAATCATTGCCAACGCTACCGTTATTGTCCATATGTAACGCGGCTAAACATATTCTCCCACGCACGAATGAAAAATATACGGCAGTATCTGTGATTTATCCTATGCAAGAAACGACAGAGGGTTACAATATGGTAAAATCCTTCACGATTATAGACAAAATCCGCCTTCCTTCCCACAAGATCTCCCCGCGGACAGGTTTATATTCGCCATCGAGCCAAATATCTAAGTGCAGTGCATTATCGTTGTAGCTATCATCAATCTGTAGGTAGGTGGTATCATCTGCCGATGAGCAGGATACTATGTAACCGCTTCGCAGGGTTTTCAGAAATAGCCAAGGCGCGGTAACGGGGGTTACTTGTCCGTCGGCAATGGTAGCAAATGCCAAAGCAGTGCCGTCAAATGTAAGATGCCCGCCTGTTTCTGTTATTGTGCCAGTGATACCCGAGATGCTTTCGGGAGCGGTAACGGAAAATGCAAGGTTGCCTTGCTTATCAGCTCTGCATTCCATCGAAAACTGATACAATACATCCCCATAGTCTGCGGTAATCTCTGCAAGAAAAGAGCATCCGTTCCCGTTCAGAAGCTTTTGCCTGAAATTTAACGCGCCTCCTATTTCATCGCTCCCCGATTGGCACCCACAGAGCCAAAAAAAGATAAGTAATAAGCAAATTAACCTTTTCATAAAATTTCCTCCCAAGGTAATAGGTCTAATAACATTTTTATTCAAAAAAAGCCCATATATACACGAATAAATGCTTGCCTTTTCAAAATATATGTGTTATTCTAACCAAGATATGAAAAGGCGTTGACTGGGCTGTCTTATGCTGGCTTGCGTTATATAGAGAGAGCGGGAGGGTGGAAACCGCTTACGTGCAGCAACGGGCTTTCCCCCACGAGCTGTATACCTGAACTAATAGTAGGGTATGTCGGGTGATTCCGTTAAAAATCGTAGGTGTATTTACACCGATAAGCTGCGCCATATGGCGAATTGCGGGTGGTACCGCGGAGGAAAAGCCTTCGTCCCGATTTGGGATGAGGGTGTTTTTATTTTTGGAAGGAGAAATACAATGAAACAACAGTTAGAGCAGATCCGCTTGCAGGCAATCGCTGCGCTGAACGAAGCGGACTCCCCTGCTGCTCTTGAGGAGCTTCGGGTCAAATATCTGGGCAAAAAAGGTGAGCTTACTGCCGTTTTGAAATTGATGGGCAAGCTGACCGCTGAAGAGCGCCCCGTTATGGGTCAGGTAGCAAATGCGGTTCGAAACGAAATCGAAGCCACGTTAGAGGCAAGAAAAACCGCAGTAAATGCCGCTGTTCTGGAAAAGAGACTCCAGGAAGAAAGCTTGGATGTTACCATTCCCGGCAAGCCCGTTATTATGGGCAAGGAGCATCCTATGAACCAAGTTCTTCAGGAGATTAAAGACTTATTTGTCAGCCGTGGCTATACCATTATCGACGGTCCTGAAATTGAACTGTCCGAGTATAATTTTACCCGCTTGAATACCGAAGAGGGGCATCCTGCTCGAGACCGTTCCGATACATTCTATTTTAACGATGATGATACCCTTCTTCTTCGTACACAAACAAGCCCTATGCAGATTCGTGCTATGGAAAATGCCAAGCCTCCTATCTGTATCCTTGCTCCCGGCCGCGTATATCGTAAAGACGAAGCCGATGCCACCCACTCCCCTATGTTCCACCAAATTGAAGGCCTTGTGATTGACGAAAATATCACTATGGGCAATCTTAAAGCTGCGCTGATTACCTTGATGCGAAGCCTGTACGGTGAGGATGCGCAGATGCGCTTCCGCCCCCACCACTTCCCCTTTACTGAACCCAGCTGCGAAATGGATATGCAGTGCCACAAATGCCACGGTACCGGCGAAGTTGACGGTCAGGTTTGCTCCACCTGCCATGGTGAAGGCTGGATTGAGCTTTTGGGTGCGGGTATGGTTCATCCTAAGGTTTTAGAGGGCTGTGGTATTGATCCCGAAAAGTATTCCGGCTTTGCCTTTGGTATGGGCTTGGAGCGGATGGCTATGGGCAGAAAGAAAATCAACGACCTGCGACTGATTTTCGATAACGATGTCCGGTTCCTGAGCCAGTTCTAAGGAGGTACAATTATGAAAATTAACAGAAAATGGATCAACGAGGAATTTGTTGACCTTTCCCATATTTCCGATAAAGAATATGTCGATACCCTAACAGTTTTCGGTCAAAAGGTTGAAACTTATGAGCGGCTCGACAGCGAAATTCGTAATGTAGTTGTCGGCAAGGTCTTGTCCATTGTCCGGCACGAAAATTCCGACCATATGTGGGTTTGCCAAGTGGATGTTGGCAAAGACGAGCCCGTGCAGATTGTTACAGGCGCACAAAATGTGAAAGAGGGCGACCTCGTTCCTGCTGCTCTTCATAACTCCTATCTGCCCGGTGGCATTCACATCACCAAGGGCAAGCTCCGTGGGGAGGTTTCCTGCGGTATGCTTTGCTCCCTGAATGAATTGAATCTTACCCTTGGTGATTTCCCCTACGCTATCGAAGATGGCATTTGGATTATTAAGGAAGATTGCAAGCCCGGCGACGATATTAACACCGTTATCGGTAATGACGATACGGTCGTCGATTTTGAAATCACAAACAATCGCCCGGACTGCTATTCCATTATCGGTCTTGCCCGCGAGTCCGCCGCAGCCTTCGGTCTGCCTATGAAGCACCATACACCTGTTGTAAAAGGAAGCGATGCAGGCTCTATGTATGAAATGCTGGACATTGAAGTTCCCGCAGAAGAGCTTTGCAACCGCTACACCGCAAGAATGGTTACCAATGTCAAAATCGGTCCTTCTCCCAAGTGGCTCCGCCAGCGCCTTCGCGCCAATGGCGTCCGCCCCATTAATAACATCGTAGACATTACAAACTATGTTATGCTGGAGTATGGCCAGCCTATGCACGCCTTTGACTACCGTTATGTTAGCTCCGGCAAAATTATTGTCCGGGAAGCAGAGGAAGGCGAAACCCTTACCACTCTTGACGGCAATCTGCGTCCTTTAACAGCCGGTATGCTGGTTATCGCTGACGAAACTAAACCTATTGGCCTTGCCGGTATTATGGGAGGTGAAAACTCCGAAATTGTTGATGATACCGTAACTGTTGTCTTTGAATCCGCAAACTTTGACGGCACATCCATCCGCAAGACAGCCTTGGCGCTGGGTATGCGTACAGATGCCTCCGGCAAGTTTGAAAAGAACATTGACCCAATGATGACCGTTCCCGCTGTAGAGCGCGCCTGTGAGCTTGTAGAGCTGCTTGGCTGCGGTGATGTAATGGACGGTATGGTTGATATTATCAACTATGTACCGGCTCCCAAGACCGTTAAGCTGGAACCCGGAAAAATCAATGCTCTGCTTGGCACCGACATTTCCCGGGAGGATATGGTTAAGTACCTTGCCTTACTGGAAGTGCCTGTAGAGGGCGATGATATTCTTGTTCCCTCCTGGCGTCCTGACCTTAATCTGATGGCAGATATTGCGGAAGAGGTTGGTCGCTCCTTTGGTTACAACGAAATTCCCACAACAGCGCTGAAGCTGGCTGCAAAGGGCGGCTATTCCCCCAAGATGCGCTTTGAAAGCGCCTGCGGCAGCGCCTGCCGGGCTTTGGGTTACAACGAAATCATCACTTATTCCTTCGTTTCCCCCGAAATCTTCGACCGCATCCGCCTTCCTGAGGATAGCCCCCTTCGCAATCCCCTTCGGATTCAGAATCCCCTTGGTGAGGACACCTCTGTAATGCGTACCACAGCGCTGCCCTCTATGCTGGACATTCTCTCCCGCAATATGGCATACCGAAACAAGGATGTTAAGCTTTACGAGCTGGCAAAAATCTATCTGCCGGTAGACGGTCAGCTTCAGCCAAACGAGCCTAAGGTTCTTGTACTGGGCGCTTACGGTCAGAATGTGGATTTCTTCTCCGTTAAGGGAGAGCTGGAAGCTGTACTGACCGCGCTGCGTATTAAAAAGGCTTCCTATTCCGCAACCAAGGATAACCCCAGCTACCACCCCGGCCGCTGCGCAGCCGTAACCGTTGACGGCGTACAGGTCGGTTTTATCGGTCAAATTCACCCCTTGGTGGCTGAGAATTACGATATGGACTGCCCCATCTATTGCGCAGAAATAGATATGGATGCCATTATGGCGCTCCGGCTTCCTGAACCCACCTATACCCCCCTGCCCAAATTCCCCACCGTAATGCGTGATTTGTCCTTTGTCTGCGATGAGGAAATTACAGTAGCCCAGGCTGAAGCTGTAATGGTAAAGGCTGCCGGTAAGCTGCTGCGGGATATTGCGCTGTTTGACATTTACCGTGGCGCAAACATTCCCGATGGCAAAAAGAGTATGGCGTTCTCCCTTTCTCTGCGCGCCGACGACCGTACCCTAACCGACACCGATTCTGAGCAGGTTGTAGCTCGGGTTCTCGATGCATTGGAAAAGGAATTGGGCGCAACCTTGCGATAATTTCCAATTATTTTTCAAAATAGCCCTTTACACCCAGCTAAAAATACGATATAATAACGAAAAAGCCACTTAAGGAGGTCTGCGTTTTGACGGAACATACCATAAAATTTACAGTCCCCAGCGATGATAAGGAAAATATGCGTTTGATCCTCCAATGCGTTTTCGACGCCTTGAGCGAAAAGGGTTACAACCCCATCAATCAGATTG
>JAZRKY010000011.1:0-5528 GCA_045646585.1 Faecousia sp.
GCCCAGGGAGGGCTCAATGACATAGGGGATATAGTGCTCGTTCCGCTCCTGGTCGAAGTAGGTCAGCTTCTTGCCGGAGGCCTCCTGATGGCGGCCCAGGTCGTAGTCGGTGCGGTCAGCAATGCCCCACAGCTCACCCCAGCCGCCGCCGAAGGGGAACTGGTACTCGATATCGGTGGTGGCGCGGGAGTAGAAGGCAAGCTCTGCAGGATCGTGATCACGCAGACGCATAGATTCTTCCTTGATGCCCAAGGAAATCAGCCATTTCTTGCAAAAATCCTTCCAGTAAGCAAACCATTCAAGGTCTGTGCCGGGCTGGCAGAAGAATTCGCATTCCATCTGCTCGAACTCACGGGTACGGAAGGTAAAGTTACCGGGGGTAATCTCGTTCCGGAAAGCCTTACCAACCTGACAAACACCGAAGGGCAGCTTTTTGCGGGTGGTGCGCTGAATATTATCAAAGTTTACAAAAATACCCTGTGCCGTTTCGGGGCGGAGATAGGCAATGGAAGAGGAGTCCTCCGTAACGCCGATCTTGGTCTGGAACATCAGGTTAAAGTTACGGATAGAGGTAAAGTGATGCTTGCCGCAGACGGGGCAAACCACATCCTCGTGCTCCTCAATAAAGGCGTTCATTTCCTTGGTGTCCATAGCATCTACATTGGCGCTCTTGCCGGACTCGGAAGCGGAAATCAGCTGGTCAGCCCGCTGACGGGAGCCGCAGCCCTTGCAGTCCACCAAGGGGTCAGAGAAAGAGCCTACGTGGCCGGTGGTTACCCAAGTGGTGGGATTCATAATAATGGCCGCATCCAAGCCAACATTATAGTCAGATTCCTGCACAAATTTCTTCAGCCAAGCCTTTTTTACATTATTCTTAAACTCCACGCCAAGAGGGCCGTAGTCCCAGGAATTTGCCAAACCGCCGTAAATTTCAGAGCCGGCATAAACATAACCACGGCTTTTGCACAAGTTTACAATCATTTCCAGTGTTTTTTCGCTGTTTTTCATTTCTGTATTCCTCCAAATATTGCTCAGGCTATAGTAAAAGGTATTATAGCGGATTGGCTATATAAAATCAAGAATTTTCCCCGTAATCGTACACATTTTCAGGACCCAGGTCTGCTGCCATCCTTTCATAGACCCGCTGACCCAGCTCCGCGGTAGGCAGTGCCTTTACCTCCTCTGCCGGGATTACTTCCAGCAGATTTATCTCTACATAACCGCCCTTGAGCCTAAACATACTCTTCATAGATTCCCGGGTGTGCTTTACAGTGCAGACTACCACCGGCACATTGGCCTTTTGCGCAATCTTAAACACGCCGTTGCGGAAATGGCGGAGCTTGCCGTCCACGCTGGTATAGCCCTCGGGGAATACGCCAATGGAAACCTGATCTTCTTTAATAAACTGTATGCAGCGCAAAATGGTTTTCAGCGCCTCGCGGTCATTTTCACGGTTGATGGGCTGGCAAAGAATTTTACGCTGAATTTGCCCCACAAGGGGCTTCAAATCGTTTTCCCGCTTGGAAATAAATGCTAACTGGCTTTTATAGAAGCTATAAAACAGCACCACCGGGTCCAAATCGGAAATGTGATTGCAGACCAGCAAAAATCTTGTATCTTTTGGGGTCTGTTCCATTCCCTTTGTTGCGATTTTGAGTCCCAGAATGGTCTTGAGGGCATCTACATACAGATAGGTCATCCGGCGATAGAATTTGCTATCCTTATCCGGCAGCACCTTCATATCCACAACGCCGCAGGCGATGCACAAAAACAGCGCCGCCACACCGACCGCCAAAAGGCTGCCGCCCACGAAACACAACGGCAATACGTACAGCCATTGCATACCCAAAAACGCGTCTGTACCCAAACAAACGCCAAAAGCTATGCCACCGCCTGTAAGCAGGCATAATAAAATCAGCATATTTCCCTCCGTAGGATTTATTTTCCATCTATTATACTCCCATCTTTCCGTATTGCCAAGTGTATTTTTTACAAAAGTACTGGAAATTGTAAATATATACTGCTATAATAGGTCTAATATATCGTTTTTTTATGCAATGCGTCCTTTTCTGCGCGTATTGCGATCCTCTGTGTTATATCTCTACTGATTTTAGGAGCTATGTATGAAACGGCGTTTTAATTCTCTTCCCATTATTATCTCTTCTGTGGCAGCCGGTCTTGTGGGTCTTGGCTTGCAGATTTGGCTGTACACCACCGGCGTTGACGCGGACGGACTTTTTATTTCCGGGCATATGGCGCCTCCCCTTTTAATGGGGCTTTCTGTCTGTATGGTTTTGGTGGCGTTTTACCTGTCCACAGGCATTCCTAAGGATATGCACTATTGTGAGCTGGCAAATACCCGCAAAATTTCCGCAGCCGGAAGTCTTGCAGGCGCAGCAGGCATTCTTTTAACCGTACTGCGTGGCAGCCCCACTCCCTTTGTTTCCTTTTTATGCCTTGCCTGCGCCGGAATCCTTTTATGGCAGGTCTTTGCTCAAAAAAGCAAAAAGCTGCGCTTTTGGTCAAGTTGCGGCGTTGCCGTATTCATCCTTGCGCTGGCGCTGGCGCAATATCCCCGCTGGTGTGTAAATACCCAGCTTCAGGAATACGCCTATTCCTTATTGGCGTGCCTGTGTCTGCTGCTGGCCGCCTACCACCGCACCGAGGGCGAACTGGGCATTTTCCACACCCGGCGTATTATCTTTTTCCATATGCTCGGTATTTACTTCGGTCTGGTTTCTGCCGCCGGTGAGCTCAGCTTTCTGACCGCAGGCTTGGCCCTTTGGTGCGCCTTTGACCTGTTCCGCCTGCAGCCGGTGGTGCATATAAGAATACCGCTTCCTGAGGTGGTTTCCGAATGTATCCGCGCCCTTACCGCCGCAGGTTTCCCCGCTTACGCCGTAGGCGGCTGTGTCCGGGATACCCAGTTGGGTCTGCCTGTTCACGATTACGACCTTTGCACCTCCGCCACCCCCGACCAAATTGCCGAGGTTTTCTCTCAATTTCCCTTGGTGCGAACCGGCGAAAAGCACGGCACCGTGGGCGTTATTATTGACGGCACCGTTTACGAAATCACCACCTTCCGTACAGAAGGGGAATATACAGATAACCGCCACCCCGCCTGGGTCTCCTTTGTGGACGATTTGGAGCAGGATCTGGCGCGGCGGGATTTTACCATAAATGCTATGGCATACTCTCCTGTCAGCGGTCTGCAAGACCCCTGGCACGGCACAACTGACCTGAGAAAGAAGATTCTCCGGGCTGTAGGCGACCCGGAGCAGCGCTTCAAGGAAGATGCACTGCGGATACTCCGGGGCGTGCGTTTCTCCATCCGTTTTGACTTAACGCCCGATGCCAAAACCAAAAAAGCTATGCTTTCCCAGGCGCCCCTTATGAAAAAGCTTGCACGGGAACGGGTTTTTGACGAGCTGTGCAAGATTCTGACCATCTGCTCCGCCCGAGACCTTTTGCGCTTCTCCCCCATATTTTTACAGGTCATTCCCGAGCTTGCCCCTACCGTGGATTTCCAGCAAAGAAGTCCCCACCACGCCTATGATGTTTATACCCATACTGCCTATGTGGTGGAGAACACCCCAAAAGAATTGGCCCTTCGCTGGGCGGCTCTTCTCCACGATGTAGGCAAGCCCGCCACCTTTACCCGGGATGAACACGGCAGAGGTCATTTCTACGGACACGCCGATGTCAGCGCGGAAATGGCAGACAAAATCTTACTGCGGCTGAAAGCCCCCACCGCCCTGCGGGAGCAGGTGGTATTCCTTATAAAAAATCATATGCTGCAAATTCCTGCGGATGTGGCAGTTCTGCGCCGTCGGCTCAGCCATTACGGCGAAGAAAATATCCGTACGCTTCTGAAATTGCAGCGGGCAGACCACGCAGGCAAGGGCGTTTTAGAGGACGCGCCCCCGTTTTCCCTTATTAACGCCCTGATTGACAATATTATCGCCGACGGCCAGTGCCTCCACCTGAAGGACCTTGCCGTTAACGGCAAGGATTTGATGGCAATCGGCTTCCCCGAGGGAAAAATCATCGGGCAGTGTCTGGACACTTTGTTAGACTGTGTGGTAGACGGAAAACTCCCCAATGAACGGGAAGTTCTTTTAGAGATTGCCGTTTTGTATTTACAGGAAAGGACAGATATTATATGAAAATTGCCATTGTAACCGGCGCCAGCTCCGGTATGGGTCGGGAGTTTGTGCGGCAGCTTTCGGGCTATGTAACCGTTGACGAGGTTTGGGTCATTGCCCGGCGGGAAAACGCCCTTTTGGCGCTTTCCAAGGAATGTCCCTATCCCATCCGCCCGGTGGCTCTTGATTTGTGCGACCCGGAGAGTTTCTCCCGTTTATCCGCCCTTTTAGAGCAGATAAAGCCCGATATTCGCCTTTTAGTGAACGCCGCCGGCTTCGGTAAATTCGGCTCCTTCCAAAACATTCCCCTGGAAGAGGATTTGCGGATGATTGACCTGAACTGCAAGGCGCTGATTGCTATGACCCGGCTGTGCCTGCCTTATATGAAAGAGGGCAGCCACATTTTGCAGCTGGACAGCCTTTCCGCCTTCCAGCCTGTTCCCTATATTGCCACCTACGGCGCAACAAAGGCGCTGGTGCTCAGCTACACCCGGGCTATTCACACCGAGCTTAAAAAATCCGGCATTCGGGTTATGGCGATGAATCCCTTTTGGGTGCGGACAGAGTTTTTTGACCACGCCTGCAAAACCAACGCCTCTGAGGTGCAAAACTACATTGTCATCTACGAAGCCAAAGATGTGGTCGCCACAGGACTTCACGACCTGTATAAGACCAAAAAGCAGGTTTCCATTCACGGCTTTATTGCCAAAGGTCAGTGTCTGCTGGTAAAGCTCCTGCCCCACAGCTTAGTTATGAAGGTATGGGTCGCCCAACAGAAAAAGCCGAAGAATAACCCCCTAAAAGGAGACTAATATGCACGAAAAGGTAGAAAAGGTTTTTCGCAAAATCCTGCATCTTATGGAATTTATCATTGCTGTGCTGACCCTCATCGTTTTGCTGGGTATGCTGGGTATGGAAATCTATAAAATGTTTACAGTCAGCGAATATTTTGCCTCTATGGATACATATTTACAAAACATCCTTACAATCGTAGTTGGCTTGGAGTTTGTGCGTATGCTCATTGATATGACCCCGGCAAATACCTTGGAGGTTTTGATTGTTGCCATCGCACGGCAGGTTATTCTCACCCACAACGACCCCTTGAGCAACTTGGCAAGTGTTATCTGCATCGCGGGACTGTTTGCCACCCGCCGCTATCTTATCTCCAAAAAGACCCTGAAATTAGAGCTTTCCGAGGTAGAATAATACAATAATATTATTGCTATGTCTTGTAGGGGGCGGCGCCCACGACGCCCCGTTACCTCACCTGCAAATTATTTTTTCGGGTCGTCGAAGGCGCCGACCTCTACGATTTTTAATTTCGCATTACCAAATATGCAAACGCACTTGGGAACCCAAAATGATGGCGAGGAGAAGACGGGG
>JAZRKY010000012.1:0-2704 GCA_045646585.1 Faecousia sp.
GGCGTACATCGCCCGCGTTTGGGGGAGCGTTACGTGGCTTTCGTCCACAAACAGCAGAAAATCATCGGGGAAATAGTCAAGCAGCGTGGTGGGCGGTGTGCCCGGTGCTCTTCCCTGAATGACCCGGGAATAGTTTTCAATGCCGGTACAAAAACCGATTTCTATCAGCATTTCCAAGTCGTAATTGGTGCGCTGGGCAATTCGCTGGGCTTCAATCAGCTTATCCTGAGATTTGAAAAATTCCACCTGCCCATCGCATTCCTTGCGGATTTCCGCCATCGCCCGCTCTAACTTTTCCCGGGATGCCACATAGTGGCTGGCAGGATAGATTGCGATATGGTCGATATACCGTTCCACCGCGCCGGTAACGGCGTTTACCTCGGCAATGCGGTCAATCTCATCGCCAAAAAACTCCACCCGGATGGCTCTGCCGTTCC
Source organism: Faecousia sp. (assembly GCA_045646585.1). Lineage (GTDB taxonomy): Bacteria > Bacillota > Clostridia > Oscillospirales > Oscillospiraceae > Faecousia. The sequence continues at coordinate 438 of JAZRKY010000012.1, forward strand.
AGTAGGCGGGATAGACCTCCAAAGTATCGCCACGAACACGGAATTTATTGCGGGAGAAATCAATATCGTTTCGCTCGTAGCGGATTTCCGCCAACTTGGCAAGCACCTCATCCATCGGTCTTTCCTGCCCGGTGCGCAGGGAGATGACCATACTTTTATAGTCGATAGGGTCGCCCAAACCATACAAGCAACTGACGGAGGACACCACAATCACATCCCGGCGTTCAAAGAGTGCCGAGGTGGCGCTATGGCGCAGGCGGTCGATTTCCTCATTGACTGCGGAGTCCTTTTCGATATAGGTGTCTGTGTGGGCAATATAGGCTTCCGGCTGATAGAAGTCGTAGTAGGAAACGAAATACTCCACAGCGTTATCCGGGAAAAACTCCCGAAACTCGGAGCAAAGCTGGGCGGCAAGGGTCTTATTGTGCGCCAGCACCAGGGTGGGACGGTTGGCATTTGCGATAATGTTTGCCATAGTGAAGGTTTTGCCAGAGCCGGTAACACCGAGCAACACCTGCTCCTGCATACCTTGCGCCAAACCGTCAGAAAGCTTTTGGATAGCCTCCGGCTGGTCGCCGGTGGGCTTATATTCCGAATTTAAGACGAACTTATCCATACCGCCCCTCCTTTCGTTTTTGGATAGTATAACACAGAGATATAGAAAAGTAAACAAAGAGCAGGCACAAACCTGCTCTTTGTTTTATTAGCAATTGTTTTTTAGTAAAGAAATTAACGCCCGTCCGATCAAGTTATCCACAGTGAATAGCCCGCCTATATTTGCTATGATCTCGGAAATGCCTACTCCATAGTCAAGTAGCGTTTTGCCAATATTGCATTCATCAAATATAACATTCGTCTTTTCTACATTGGCAAATCGGCGTTTAAGCACATTGATTATTTTCTTTTTTGATTTTTCCGGCTCCAATTCAATAACTATTGCTATGTAGTACTCCGCTCGAATCTGCAACAATCTTGGATTAAGCTGTGTTTCCACATAAGCTCCTCGTTCCTCGATGAAATTGCGGATTTCCAAGTATAAATTAGGATCGGGGATGTTTAGCATCACCTTGTGGGTATCTTTATCGTAACGCGCGTTTTCTGTAAGTTTGGCCAATGCCTTTTTCCAATCATATTCGATTGGGTTCGCAAGCTGATTCTTTACTTTCAAATTACGCACCCGTTGCTGTGTGATGCCTAACTCCTGACTAATTTTGTAATCGGAGCATTTATTGTAGTCTATTGTTCCGTCTTCATTGCAATTGCTCCTAATTAGCTTTTCAATATAAAACCGGAACATCATCAACTCCATATCCGCCTTGGACATTCGTCCAAAATTCGCATTATAGAAGCAGGCAGCAATTTGATCAAACAGCTCCGCCTTCTCATTTTCCGTAAAAGCAATATATCTCATTATCTTTCTCTTTCTTTTGCAACTATTCAATAATTGAATCTGACATTTAATTGACAGGCTCTATAATTATTTCATATTCAAAATCATACGACAATTCTGGCCTATGACTAATACCAACCCAATAACCTTGAGGTACAGCCGCTGTAAACACTTCTGTAACTGTCTTACTATCAGCACCACGAAATAGTTCACCCCATGACTTAACAATTGCAGGGGGATAACCACCCATTGATGACGGGCTTTGGTCTCCTGTACGAATGGCACAGTAAAATGGAATATCCGCATAATAGTGTTCTTTATTCCGTTCTTCGTTCTTTAATGTTACTGTCAATCTATATGTCCCATACGGAAGTGTTATATAGTGCCTCGCTACATTATTACTGCCAGAAAGTGTTCCAGAAAAATGTAGCGGTGCTGTAAAATTATAATTACATCTGGAACATACGCCTGTTGATGTTGTGTGTCCTAACGCACCTTTTTCCTTGTCGCCGCATCTGGAACATATTGAGGCTTTTGTGCAGGTAGCACCGCTATACTTATGGCCAAGTGCTGTTTCCGTTTCCCTGCGTTCTTGCTTACACCCTTCGCAGTAATAATTTTTATACCCGGATTCCGTGCAACTTACTTTCTTAGATGCTGTTAATTTCCAGGTATGATAGTGAATTTTATCCTTACTATCTTTGTAATTGCCAAGCGCTTCAAAGATGGGATTTGCACTTTCGTAGTTCTTTGATGCATAGTACATGTCAGCCTTGCGATATAAAGATTCTTTCGCTAATGTTTCAGAATCCAAAAAATTTCCAAGTAAATTAAAAATAGTATGCGCTTCATCGTAACAAGTCGGAGGCCAAGCGGT
>JAZRKY010000013.1:0-5599 GCA_045646585.1 Faecousia sp.
AAGGTAATGCCCTGATCCCGCAGGTGCTCCATAGCGTTTTTCGCGCCTGCGCCGCCGGTCTCTTCATTGATGGCGTATTCCAAGTAGACATCGCAGCTGGGCTCAAAACCGACCTCAATCAGCTCCTCAATGGCTTGCAGCTGGGTAAACATCGTGCTTTTGCAGTCCAGCGCGCCGCGACCGAAAACCTTGCCGTCAACCACCGCACCGCTGTAGGCAGGAACGGACCAGCCTGCATCTGTCGCGGGAACAACATCCTGATGCCCCATCAGTAAAATGGGACGGCGTTCCCGGTCAGTACCGTGCCAGCGGTATATGAGCGTACCCTGCAAAACCGTCAAATCCAAGGTTTTATGGACATTGGGGAACAGCCGCTGCAGTTCTTTATGATAGGCATAGAACTGGGAAAGATCCTCGTCCTCATTTTTAGACACCGTTTCCACACGGATCATATCGCCTAATTTCTGACCGTAGGTGTCTATCTGCTCCTGGGGAAAGGAAATCTCCCTTGGGGTATATTTCGGTGCCTTAATGAGGAGTGTTCGGACAAAAGCAATCAGGAGCAGTACGCCCAGCAGACCGGGCAAAATCCAAAGAAGCTCCATTACTTTGCCTCTCCCTTCATCTGGGCCATTTCACGCTCAATGGGGTGGAAGAAGGCAACAACCAGCATAACCGCAGCCACAAGCATCGGCACCCAGCCAAGGAGGGCGCAGATAGTGTCAATAGCGCTTTGAGGCTGAGTGGGAAGCTCGGCGTTAAAGCCAAAGTGCGCCAGCGCGCCTGTCATCATAAGGTTTGCCGCAGCCTTAGACAGCTTGCTGGCAAGGTTATCGCAGGTGGATACAAGGCTGTCAATCCGGCGGCCGCTCTGCCACTCAATCAGGTCAGCAATATTGTTGCGGTTGGTGTTAAACAGCACGAATGCTAAATTCATAGAAAGGGCAACGGTGATGCCGTTTACATAGATTGCGCCCATAGAATAGGGGTCAAAGACGAACCACAGCTTACCCACAATATAGATAACAGCAGAAACAATCATCGTCTTTCTGCGACCCAGGCGCTTATCAATGGGCGTTGCCGAGAGGGTGGAAATCACAGCCGTTACAAGAAATACTGCCAGAATGGGTGTTGCGGCAGAAGCGCTGCCGAGAACATATGTAGCATAGTAGTTGAGTGTGCTCATAACCAGCAAATTCAGCATACCGTAGCAAATGATATATAAGGTGTTCAGCACCCAGGAACGGCTCTTTAAGAGCATTCTTGCCACTTCTATGACAGGAATCTTGGACTCGTCCTCTACCACCTGCTTAACGCGCTCTTTGGTGGTAAAGTAATGGGCAAGGCTGCCGCCGATGCAAACAAGACCCATAATGGCAGCTGCCCAGAAGAAGGCTCTCTGTCCGTTTTCGTCCTGCAATACATTACCGCTATCATCCAAGCCGCCCAGCAAATCAAGCAGCGGATACAGCGCAACAGAGCCGATGGCAGAGCCGATACAGCCGCCTAAGTTACGGGCAACATTGATGGAACGGCGCTCGGCATCGTCAGCCGTTGCCAGAGAGCCCATAGAGTTATAGGGAATTGCCGCAAAGGTATTAAACAGCTCAAACAGGAAGTAAATGGCGATGGCAATACCCATCTTTAAGCCGTAGGACACATCGAAGGTAGTAAACATCAGCACCACAGTGATTGCCCAAGGCACAGCGCACCACAGGGCAAAGGGACGGCACTTTTCACCGTTTTTGAACTTGTGGTTTACAGCCCAGTAGCCAACCATAGGGTCGTTGATGGCATCCCAAATGATACCGATGGCGGTAATGAGACCGGCGTGCTCAATGCTCAGACCCATTACATTTGTCAGGAAGAACAAGTAAAACAGGTCCTTGAAGTTAAAGACCACATTACTTGCGGTGGAAAAGGTGCAAAAGCCTAATTTCTCACCGAAACCGATTTTATGTTCTTTTGTTTTCATTGTTTTACTCCTCTCTAATTGAAGCCTTCCATATCGTATTCCACTACGGTATAGTATTTGTTTTCATCCAACTGCGAAAGTTCGCTGTCGAGCTTTTCCTTTATCTCGAAGCGAGATTTCATCAGTTCAGATGGTAAAACCATATCAAAAATGAGATTCGTATGGTCATTTCCCTGCACCATACGGAAATCGTGAATGGTAATGCGGGCATCCTGTTTGCATAGGATTTCTTCCACCGCGCCACGCAGGCGGCTAAGCTCTTTGTCATCGGTTACAATGGGGTCATAATGGATAACAAGGTGGATATTGTACTTATCCAGGCAGAGCCGCTCCAGATTATCAATCAAATCGTGGCAAGCCATCGGGCTTTCCCTGCAGTCCATTTCCACATGCAGGCTGCCAAACCGCTGACCGGGACCGTAATCGTGGAGCATCAAATCGTGATAGCCCAACACCTTCGGCTCCCCTTCCAGTACCGATATAATCGCCTGCCGCAGCTCGGGGCTTGCAGACTCACCCAAAAGGGGGCTGATGGTCTGCCGGGCAAGCTGCGCGCCACTGTACATAATAAATAGCGAAAGCCCAAGACTAACATAGCCGTCCAACGCAATACCTGTAAATGCGGCAAATAAGGAACAAGCCAAAATGGCGGTGGTAGTAATGGCATCGTTGCGGCTGTCAACCGCTGTGGCAATCAGCGCAGAGGACGAAATCAGCCCGCCAAGCCTTTTGTTAAACAGATACATCCAAAATTTCAGCAATACGGAAAATCCAAGCACCGCATAAAGCGGAATGGTATAGGAAACGGCAACGGGATGGATTATCTTATCGAAGGAGGTTTTCAGCAGCTCGAAGCCGATAAGAAGAATCATCGCAGCGACCGCAAGCCCGGAAAGATACTCATATCGGGCGTGTCCGTAGGGATGGTCCTTGTCCGCAGGTTTTTCCGCTAACTTAAAGCCAATTAAGGTTACGATTGCGCTGGCGGCATCGGACAAGTTATTCATCGCATCGGCAATCACCGAAAACGCACCTGTCAGCAAACCAACCGCCATTTTCAGCGCCACCACAAGCAGATTGCAAATCACACCCACAACGCCGGACATACTGCCAATTTTCGCTCTTGTTTCAGAAGAGGCTATATCAGAATAATCCTTAACAAACAGACACAACAAAAGTTTTGTCATAAATTCCTCCAAAAAGAAGCAATTTCCAGTATTCTACCACATTATCAGCGCTAATGCAAGAAAAAAGGACGCCAAAGGCATCCTTTTCATATCTTATTTCGTTGTTTTAAGCGAATGAGGAGCTGCGCCATAGGTAAAATCAGCAGACCTGCGCCGAAATTGCCGATGGCGTGGGTAATATCAAATACAAATCCGGTGGCAATCCAGGCAAGCATACCCTCCCAATCCAGCCCGAACAGCAGAGCCTGCGCCGGCGCATAAAGCACGCCGAAAAACAGCCCGTGGAGACAGCAAACGATAGGATAAACGACCATCGCCACAGCCCTTGGCATTTTCTTAGGCAAGAGCATCGTGATTCCCCATAAAACCGTCCAAATATACAGGTAAGGAATCCACCAGGTAGCAAATCCTGCAAAAATGCCGTTGAGCATCACATAGACATACAGCGGAATAAGCGCCTTTTTGCGAAATGCGATGGTGTAGACCATTGTGAGCATACCAAGAATATGGATGTTGGGCAGAACCTCCATAATGATCTTGGATGCAAACATCAGCGCCCCCAGCATCGCAAAGACGCACATTTCCCGAACGGTTATCTTAACCGACTGTGTAGACAAGCTCGTAAACCCCTCCGTCTGTAAGTTCTGTCATATCCACGCCGGTCATCGCCATCTCACCGTTAATGGTAAATGCCCAGTATGCCATATCCTTGTCGTAGTCTGCCCGCAGACCGTTTACCACTTTTACATAAAGGCCGTATTGCCCATCATCGCCGGCAATAACCTTATTTTCAAGGAGTGCATCGCCGACAGTGTCAGCATCGGTCTTAATGGTAAATTTCACTTCCTTACCTTCGTTGTCCTTTACCGTTACGGTAATGGTTTTGTTGCCGGTGCCAAGGGTGGTGTCCTCAGTAAATCTTACCGTACCGTCTACATACACAGGCTCATTATTTCGGCAGCCTGCAAATATTGCGATGATACAAAATACTACCAGGACGAGAGAGATTGATTTTTTCATTGTTTTTACCTACTTTCATAAATTTTCGTATGAAAGAAAACGCAAAAAGCACCCCTCCAAAGGAAGGGTGCAGAAAAAAGCCAAAAGCGGCTGCATTCCCCTTCTGATTTGCCCAAGGGTCTTATTTGCAGAGCCACAGAACGATAGGCATCCCGACTTATGAGCCTGCTCAAATACGGTAATGGCTGTTGCCACGGATTCGCACCGTGTTCCCCTATCTCCTCGCGCATATGCGTTCAGAAAAACTTTCGTTATGAACTGTGGTATTCTTTTATACTGGAGTTAGTATATCGCAAGACAGGTAGCTTGTCAATGGAAATAAAAGCAAAAGCACCACAGAAAATCTCTGCAGTGCTTTAGGGGATTATTTCTTCATCTTCTTGTCGGCCTTTGCCTTGGCTCTTGCTTCCTCGGCTTTCTTTGCCTCAGCCTTTGCCTTTTCCGCAGCAGTCTCGTTGGTGGACAGCGCCCACATTGCAAACTCAATGCGAACCTGGTCAGCGCCGGACTCGATAACGAACTTATCGCTCTTAACATCCACAACAACGCCGCAAATGCCACCGATAGTGGTAACGCGGTCGCCGTTTCTCAGCTCGGAGCGCATCTTCTCTGCTTCCTTCTTCCGCTTATTTTCGGGACGAATCAGCATAAAGTAAAACAGCGCGATGCAAATTACCAGCATAGGCAGCATACTCAGCAGGTCAGTAGTAGGATTGACAACAGTCTCCTCTAAAAAATGGAACATAAATATTTCTCCTTTTGTTAATTTCCAGCCCATTATACCATTATTTGGGGAAAATGCAACTGTAAATTAGATTCTCCGGGATAATTTCTCAGAAAATTCACATCTGAAGGCCGTAAAGGTGCCGTTATCCAGATGATAGCGAATTTTCTCCATCAGCTTATTGTAGAAATACAGGTTGTGCATAACCGAAAGCCGCATCGCAAGCATCTCGTCTGCCACAAACAGATGGCGGATATAAGCTCTTGTATAGCGGCGGCAGACCGGGCAATCGCACTGGGGGTCAATGGGCAGCATATCCAGCTGATACTTGGCGTTTTTCAAATTGATTGCGCCCTCCCATGTAAAGAGCCGTGCGTGCCGGGCATTTCGGGCAGGCATTACGCAATCAAAAAAGTCCACGCCCCGGGCAACCGCCTCAATGATATTGGTGGGTGTGCCAACGCCCATCAGGTAACGGGGCTTATCGGAGGGCATATGGGGCGCAACCGCCTCAATAATGTCATACATCTCCTGAGCCGTCTCACCAACCGCCAAGCCGCCAATGGCATAACCGGGCAAATCCAGGTCCGCAATCCGCTTCATATGGTCGATGCGAATATCGGCGTATGTGCCGCCTTGGTTGATGCCCCAAAGCATCTGCTGGGGATTGACCGTATCGGGCAGGGCGTTGAG
>JAZRKY010000014.1:0-2003 GCA_045646585.1 Faecousia sp.
GCAGCCCAGGCAGTGCATGCCGATAGCAAAGAACAAAGGAGCGGTATGGGGGGCGATATCCAGAATGTCGCCGATAATGGTTTCTTTTTCGATTTTAACAGCCATAATAGGACCTCCAGTTACGATTCTTGCCCTATTATAACCCCTGCCCGGGGAAAAAACAAGAGGGAAAGGAAAAATAATCGGTTTTGGTACGCCGGAAGGGACTCGTTTGCATTTTCGCCAAAGGCGAAAATTAAGGAGTTGCCGCCATCCAGCTGGCGGCAAGCAACAGTCCACCGGACTGTTGCATTTGGGATTTTTGAGTCCCTTCCTCAGGTAAAGAGAAAAGCAGATATCCCCAATGGGATATCTGCTTTTCTGGTACGCCGGAAGGGACTCGAACCCCCGACCTACTGATTCGTAGTCAGTCACTCTATCCAACTGAGCTACCGGCGCATGTGCACTTCAAAGTGCCTAGCTATATTAGCACATGAATTTGGAAAAAGCAAGTACTTTCTTGAAAAATAACCAAATTATTTTCTAAATTCTTTTTGGATTGACGGAGCAGGTGTCATGTTATAAAATATGCGAAAAGGGAGGTGTGCGCTTTGGAACAGAAAATCCTGAAAAAACTGCCCAGGGCGCTGCTGCCCTGGTACAAAGAAAACAAGCGGGATCTGCCCTGGCGGCAGGATCGGGAGCCTTATCACATCTGGCTGTCAGAGGTGATGCTCCAGCAGACCCGGGTGGGGGCGGTTAAGGGGTATTATGCCCGCTTTTTGGAGACCTTGCCGGACATCGCCTCTCTGGCCGGTTGTGACGATGAGCTGCTTTACAAGCTTTGGGAGGGTCTGGGCTACTACAGCCGGGTACGGAATCTGAAAAAGGCGGCTCTTGTCATCATGGAGCAGCATGGGGGCGTTTTTCCTAACAATTATGCTCAGATCCGGGCACTTCCCGGCATCGGCGACTACACCGCCAGTGCGATTTGTTCTATCGCTTATGATATGCCCACACCGGCGGTGGATGGAAATGTTTTGCGGGTCATATCCCGGATGACCGAGGACGATACCCCCATTGATTCGGCGGCGTACAAAGAACAGGTGCGTCAGGCGCTGCAGGAAGTCTATCCCAAGGATGCGGGGGACTTTACCCAGGCACTGATGGAGCTGGGAGCGACTGTATGCGGTCCAAACCGAGCACCGGACTGTGAAAACTGCCCTTGCCGGGGGTTCTGCCAGGCAAATCGCCATGGCACAGCGGCTCAGCTTCCGGTGAAGCTGGGGAAAAAGCCCCGGCGTCAAGAGGACATGACCTTGTTCATCCTCTGTTGTGATGGCCGCTATGCCCTTAGAAAGCGGGGAGAGCAAGGACTGCTGGCGGGCTTGTGGGAGTTTCCCCATGTACCCGGGCAGCTGCAGCCGGAGGTGGCGCTGCAAGCGCTGGAAGAGCTGGGCATTCGCCCAAGGCAGCTTTACCGGCAGACGGATAAAAAGCATATTTTCACCCATGTTCAGTGGAATATGCGGGGCTTTTACCTGGAGGCGGCGGAGCAGGCAGAATCCTTTACCTGGCTGACCGCCGACGAGATCCGGGAAACCGCCGCATTACCCACCGCCTTCCGCCAATTTTGGGAAGATGTATAAAACCACCGGCGTAATGCTGGTGGTTTTTGCATAATTTGTTAAAATACTTGCGAAAAATGGATAAATATGGTATACTGGAGAAAACCACAACAAGGGAGGAGCTCGTGATGAAAAAGAGATGTTTGGTTATCTTGCTTATGCTTTTGGTGGTGATCGGAGCGTTCTCCATCAGCGCCGCAGCAGAAGAGAACGCAGACTGGAAAATTTTTAATGGAAGAACAGGCAGCGGACTCTCTGGGCGTTGCATAAGAGGGTATGTGGGCACGGATACAGAAGTGACTATTCCAGCAAGTCATGAAGGATGGACCGTTTTATTCGTTGCACAGAATGCGTTTTCTGATGCGGATGGGGACAAAAAGGTAACTGTGGGAGATA
>JAZRKY010000015.1:0-2222 GCA_045646585.1 Faecousia sp.
TGGGATATATGTATCAGGTTTTAGCGGATCTATGTGACCTGCTGGCTGTTAAGAGTTGTGTCAGCGCAGACGCTTATCGTGCTTATCAGTCTGACGACCGGGAGACCTTACGCCGAATTGCGGAGAAAACCTTGCCGGAGATTAAGACTCGTTTGGAAACATTCCGGGCAAGTTTGGAATTGCGTTGGGTAAAGGAATTTAGACGCTCCGGATATGAAGTGATGGATCTTCGGTTGGGCGGCGTTAGTGCCCGTGTAAATTGTGCCATTCGCCAAATCAAAGCGTACCTGGGCGGCGATATTGATACTATTGAAGAAATGGATGAAAAGCGTCTTCCTTTTTGCAATAAAACGGAGGCAGAGGTGGAAAAAGATCCGGTTATGTGCTGGGGTTTCCGTAAGGAACACTTTACAGCAAACAGATTCTTCTGGTAAATCATTATAATAAGGTAGGGAATATCTATGACAGTACTGGAATTCATTGATAAAAATTTCCCATTGTCTGTTTTGGAAAATAAAGAGGATTTAGAGAACCGGTTTGGGCTGCCTTTTCCGTATACAGTTCCTTCCCCGGGAGATATTTTTGACTGCATGTTTTACTGGGATACCCATTTTACCAATGTAGGACTGATTAAGTCCGGTAAAATCCAGCAGGCAATTTATAATACGGATAACATTCGTCATATGATCCAGCGGTTTGGCTATATGCCCAATGGTACGAAACGGCACTTTTTGGAGAAAAGCCAGCCGCCGGTCTATTACCGAATGGTATGGGATATTTACGATGTGACCAAGGATGACCTATGGCTGGATTCCCACTATGACAGCATTGCCAAGGAATACGATTATTGGATGACCCATCGTTTAGCACCCAATGGGCTAAACTACTACGGCAATACCAAGATTTCCACTTCGCAAGAGGCAGATGGGCTGTATGAATACTGGAAAACGCGTATCCCCGGCTTGGATGCTGTCAGCAAGACCCAGGCAGTCAATGTAGGCAGTACGATGGGGGAAAGCGGCTGGGATTGCTGCTATCGTTTCGAATTGCAAGGTCCTTACTATAATCCTGTGGACTTAAATACACTGCTGTACGGCCTGGAAACTGCTATGGCACGGTTTAGCAATATCTTGGGTAAAGGTGAGGAATTCCTTTGGGACGAAAGAGCAGCAAGCCGCAAGGAAAAGATGGATATGTGGTTGTTCTCCAAGGAAAAGGGCTTCTATTTGGACTGGGATTACCAAAATCAGAGGCATAGTCCTGTGGTTTCAGTGGCCTCATTATTTCCTCTCTATTTGGGATTAGCCCATGATCCGGATGCTGTAATGGAAGTTTTGCAGAACGACCTTCTGTTGCCTTTCGGCGTGACCTGTACTGCAAAATCTGGATATAACTATGATATGCAGTGGGAATATCCTAATGTTTGGGCACCGTTGCAGTATGTTGCATATATGGCGTGCCGAAATGCTGGAAAACCGGATTTGGCTGATGAAATTGCCAAACGGTATAAAAATTTGCTGGAACAAAATTTCTCTAAGACAGGTAAATTGTGGGAGAAGTATAACGGCATTACCGGGGAAGTCGTCAATGCAGAGTATAACGCACCGCCTATGATGGGCTGGACTGCCGGTGTATACCTTGCGTTTTTGTAAAAGGAGAAAAAAGTATGGCAATTATCTGGAATAACACCGATCCTCAAATCGAGGAGATTTTGCAGCAGCTTTCCTTTTCATCAGATATTAAGTTAAACATCTGTCATCAAAAGGGTGCAAGCCTGATTGTTGAGAAAAATAATAATACTGCCACCATTACATATGGCCGTCGGGTTGAGCTGTTCCGTGGACTTGGCCTGTTGGCAGAACACGCAAATGAGGAAAATTACAGCACCACCCAGCCTGCCCGTTTTAAAATGGACGGTATGATGCTGGATTGCTCCCGTAACGGTGTGATGAAGCTCGATGTAGTCAAAAAGTTTATCCGTTATATGGCGCTTATGGGCTTGGACACCCTGATGCTTTACACCGAGGATACTTATGAAGTGCCGGAATATCCTTACTTTGGTTATATGCGCGGCCGTTACTCCTGCGATGAACTGAAGGGAATGGATGCCTACGCCGAGAGCTATGGCATTGAACTGATTCCGTGTATTCAAACCTTGGGACATATGGAGCGTGCATTTGTTTGGCCCTGTTTTAACAATATTAAGGATATAGATAATGTTT
>JAZRKY010000016.1:0-4076 GCA_045646585.1 Faecousia sp.
TGATTGCTGGTGGCAATCATACCTTGCTCATTTCGTGATGCGCCCCTACGAGGGTGAATGGGTGCGCGGCAATAAACCCCTCCCCTCTGGGGAGGGTGTCAGCCCGAACGGGCTGACGGGTGAGGATAGCCTCATCCGTCATTTGCTCGTTCCTCGCAAATGCCACCTTCCCCAAAGGGGAAGGTTAATTTTTGTTGTCATTGCGAGGCTCGGCAGAGCCGCGGCAATCTCCCGGTAGGCGCTATAGATTAGCAAAAAGTTTGTTGCCCGTAAACACTTGCTTTTTTACTTGATATGTGATATGCTTACCAAGCCAAACAAATCTGAATAGCGTAAATGTGGTACGCCCTTATTGTATTTTAAGGGGGTAGTATACCCTTTTTATATCCAGGACATAATGAATTTGCTAAAAATGCAACTCCACTTGGACAGGATAAAAGGGGCTACCTTTTGCGTTTAAGATTTGTTTGGCGACAATCGGAGTTGCGTTTTTAAGTGCGGTAACTTCGGTTGCCGCACTTTTTTATTTTTATTAACAATTAAAGAGGAGAAAAATTATGGAAATGTCAAAGAAAATCAGTTCAATCGTCAAAATTGCCGCGCTTGCTATAATCGTTATTTTCTTTATACCATCCTTTTGCGTATCCTGCGGCGGTACTGAGTATAAGGTGGAGTTTTCGGCATTTGATGCTGCAATTGGTATAGTTGACGATAAGGCGTATGAGGTTATTGGGACAACACCGAGCGAAGATGAGGAGGATGAAATAAAGGCTTCGCCACTTCTGTTCGTTATTGTAATATTAGCAGTAGTTATTTTTAAGTATACAAACACACGTTCATTGATTTCTATTGCAAGTGCTGCGGGCTGTGCGGTTACAATGCTTTTAATGAAACAGGGAGTTGAGGATTATATACACGACTCAGAGTCAGCTATGTTTGTGTTCGATATGGAGACAACCTTTGCCTATACATTACATATGATTTTGTCCGTTGGAATTATTGCTGTACTACTGTTTGAGAGGTTTATTTTGGATCATCCTGAAAGAAAGGCACAAATAAGCAGTACTGCTTCTAAGCTTTGCCAAGAGGCAAAGCGTGTGGCGCCTGAAATTTGGCAAGAGGTAAAGAAAATAGATAAACCGCCAGTGAAAGATGACTCTCAGACGGAGAAAGATAAACAGGGGAAAATTGAAGTAAAGAAGCCAATTAAAGTAAAGCCAGTACCTGTAAATAACGAGGAAATTGATACGAAGGGGCTTTTGATTGGCGCTGAAGAAATCGTTTGCCAAAAGTGCGGTGTGATACAAAACAGAAAAGAAAAAGTATGCTTATTTTGTGGACAGCGCTTAGAGTGATAAGTGGACATTCCTTTTCTTTTGAGGGAGAAATACAATGGAAGAACAATTTAAAAAGAATCAGCAAGGCAAGCCTAAAAAAGGTGAAGCATTAGTTATTGTGATTGCCATTGTTGCCTGTATTGTGATGGCAATTATATCAATGCCAAACTACAATCCCGGCACTGATAACAATAACAGTAACATAGATAACAATACTACGAATAACTCTAATAATGCTATGGATGAATTTGCTCCACCGGCTGGATATGACGAAAGGTATTCTATCACTAAAGAATATATAGCTTCATCAACTGAGGGCATTTATAAAATGAAGGAGTATAACGGAAACACTTGGTTTTGCAAAGTTTCCGTTCCAATAATTGGTTCATCTGTGTGCAAAGAAGTGGATACAGGTAATATTTGGAAACCTAATTATCTTTATCTTCTAAACACTGCCAATTATGACGATTTTTCATTCAAATCTGTAACAAAAGGTCAGGATCAGCTTGTTCTGGTTGGAATAACATATGCATCGTGTACGCCGATTATCGAAATGGATTACACAATTCCCTATTATTTGGGCGCATACAGTGGCTCTATTCATTATAGGTGTTACATTGGCATCTTAGGTGGACATAATGAGGATATTGAGGAGATCAACGGACAAGATCCAAGTGCTTACTTAAATCGGCTGTCTGACCGCTATAATGTATTTCGTGCGGATGAAGGAGAAACCTTTACATTCTCCTACTTTTCAGGTACGGATTATCTGGAAGAAAGTGTGATTGCAGATCACTTTTACTATATTATCGGAGACAGCAAGTCTGAAATTTCCTTGCCTGTTACAAAAACAAAAGAAGGCTATTTTCTTGTTGATTACAGCGAACTGACTCCGGGGTATTATTGCTTCAGTGCAGGTTGGCTTAAAGAGACTATTATTGAAATTAAGGATTAACGATATATTATACGGATATACAGAAAATCTACCTTCTTAAGCGTCTGTAGAACAGGCAACCGAGGACACCAGCTATAATGAAACAGCAACCGCACCACTTTCGTGGTGCGGTTTGTGCGTCAAATAATGAGGCAAATCAGTCCGTTTGCGCCTTCGTTGACCACACGGCTCAAACAGCCTCTAAATTTGGCTCTTACATCGTCGGGGGTGCGTATCAGCTTGGTGGTCAGACCCTCTTGAATCAGGTCGTAAACACTCTTGCCGAAGATGTTGCTCTGCCACAGCTTTTCGGCATCCTCGCTGGCTAAATGCCCGATTAAATCTCGCGATTGCTTTTCGTCGCCCACCATCGGGGCAATTTCTGTATCAATATCCACCCGAATCATATGAATGGACGGCGCGCCGGCTTTCAGCTTTACCCCGAAAGCACTCCCTTTTTTCAGAATTTCCGGGGTTTCCAGCTTCATTTCCTCGGCATTTGGCATCACAATGCCGTAGCCTGTGGCTTTCACTGCAGAAATGGCATCGGCAAACTTATCGTACTCCCGCTTTACCTCTGCAAGGGTGGTAAGTAAGGACAGAAGCTGTCCGTCATTTTCAATCGGCATACCCGCCTTAGCGCTGAGAATTTCGTAGAACAGCGCCTCGGGGAAGGTAAGCACGCAGGAAACCGTACCTGTCCCCAAATCAATGGCGCGGATTTTGAAATCCATTACCGATTCCAGCTGGGCAAGCTGATTTAATGTAGTCTCTGCCTCCGCAAGGGAGGAAATTTCACTTGCCCGCTGCAAAAGCGCTTCGTAAAGGGCAGATTTTACAGGATGGCTCATTTCCAACGCATCCATCCAGCGGGGGAGATACACAGATAGCTGCTGCATAGGAAAGGCGTAAAGCAGCTCCTGCAAAAGCTCTGTGATGGCATCAAAAGTCAGGGTTTGGCAATCGGCAACGGCGCTGTTTACCCCATATTTTTCCAAAAGCTCCGCCTGCAAAGCCTTTGCGGCCTCGCCACCTGGATTTACGGAGTTAATAATCACAAGAAAAGGCTTTCCTGTCTTTTTCATATCCATAATGGCTCTGCCCTCGGCTTCAATATAATCTTCCCGGGCAATATCGGTGATAGTGCCGTCGGTGGTTACCACAAAGCCAACGGAACAATGCTCCTGCATAACCTTTTGCGTTCCCAACTCCGCAGCCTCCGTCATAGGAATGGGATGGTCATACCAAGGGGTAGTTACCATCCGGGGAACGCCATCCTCCAAAGCGCCCACAGCGCCGTCAACCATATACCCTACCGAGTCAATCATCCGCACCCGCAGATAGGTAGTGCCGTCGGGGCAAATCTCCACCGCTTCCTCGGGTACGAATTTCGGCTCACTGGTCATAATGGTTTTTCCCGACCCGCTTTGGGGCAGCTCATCCTTGGCTCGCTCCCGGCGGTAATCGTCCTGGATGTTGGGAATGACCATCGTTTCCATTATCCGTTTAATGAGGGTAGATTTTCCTGTCCGTACAGGACCTACCACGCCAATGTAAATGTTGCCTCCTGTCCGGGCGGCGATATTTGCGTACATATTTTCCATAAGCCAGCCTCCTTACTGGGCAGGAAGCCTGCTCCTGCCGCGTTCTACGAAAGACTATGAAAGAAAACAGGGAAATAGACCCTAATTTTCTCTCATTTTTTATAAAATAATGTTTGACAAATGGAACAAAAACCATTATAATAGCAAAGCACGACTACGAGGAGGCGCATAAGGATGCTATTAGAACTTGGAAAGATCATA
>JAZRKY010000017.1:0-3535 GCA_045646585.1 Faecousia sp.
TGAGCCGCCGTTGAGCTCTACCAGTTTATCGCTATTTTCAATTAGTTGACCGAAACCGTATAACAAAAACGAACCTATCCAAGACAGAAATGAACCACCAATCATTATAAACCAACCCAACGGTGCAAGCACATTATCAACAGGACTGTAGCTATTTTCCGCACCAATTATAACAAAAACAAAACCAATGAATACAGATATACCAATTCCAATCCAGCAAACGGTCTTTGCTAATCCTTTAATCTTTCCTCCGATATTATCGAACATAATCATACATCCTCCTACAAAACAAAATTTCCCGAAATATAACCACACGGTTATATTTCGGGATAATAGTAGCATAATAGTGTTACTATGTCAATACCGATTGGTTATTTTAATGCGTCGTGAGGAAGTGCATATGGATAATTATTATCCTCGGCTACGGGATTTACGGGAAGACCACGATTTATCGCAACAGCAAGTTGCAGATATTCTTGGTATGAAGCAGCCTCAGTACAGCCGGTATGAACGGGGACTGCGGGATATACCAACAGATGTACTAATCCGGTTGGCGCAGTTATATAAAACATCTACTGACTATATTCTTGGGCTGACAAACAACTCCAAACCATACTATAAATAAAGCTGCTTATTTCGTATGAATAAGCAGCTTTATTTGTACCTCATCCGTCAGCCCTTACAGGCTGCCACCTATCAATCAAGGTATGATTGCCACCGGCAATCATTATTATTTTGATTCGCTGCGCGGAGCACCACCCCAAAGGGGAAGGTTTTATTTATGGCAATCTCCCGGTACGAATTTTCGATTATTTCGTAGGGGCGATTCACGAATCGCCCGTTCTGTATCACCAACATCCTACAACCCGATAGATTGCGGGCGGCAGATTGCCGCCCCTACCTTCTATTAGAATAGTTGAAAATGTCTTGACAATCCTTTTTGCCGGGTCTATAATTGGCGTGTAGCATTTGGGCTTGTAGCGCAGCTGGGAGCGCACCACATTCGCATTGTGGGGGTCGGGAGTTCGAATCTCCTCAAGTCCACCAACACAAAATACCACCCTCCGGGGTGGTATTTTTGTTGGTATGGGTATTTACGCAGAGGAGATTCGAAGATATAAAATGCAATATGCCAGTGGCATATTGCTGCCACCAGTGCAAACACTGGTGGCTACCTCGATTAAACGAATCTCCTCAAGTCCCACCCCTCTGAATAGAAACCATATATAACCGTATAGGTATTTATACATCTTACCAGGAGATTGCCACGGCTCTGCGAGCCTCGCAATGACATCTAAAATTGTCAACTGTCCATTAACAAAGCCATCCGGGTGGGGTCGATTTATGGTGGTAGAGGAGATTCGAAGATGTTAAATGCAATATAGGGATGATACGCACCAAGGGCTCCCTTGTGTAAAGGGAGCTCCCGCGATAGCGGGTGAGGGATTGACAACCCCTCCGTCATTTGCTCGTTCCTCGCAAATGCCACCTCCCCTTACACAGGGGAGGCTTTTCGCTGCGGTGAACGCGGGAGCAGAATTATCTGCTCCCTGTTATTTTTACGGTCTCAAGCCCATTCCGCCTTCTAAGGTAATGGTCTCGCCGCTCATATATTTGAGGTCAGGTGAGGTCAGCGCAACCACGGCTCTGCCAATCTCCTTTTCAGAGTCGCCAAAATGACCCATAGGGGGCATATGGACATTTGCCTTGAATGCCTCGGGATTTGCTTCGCTCCACTTTTCCAGCTGGGCTGTCCAAGCCAAGGGGCAGACCACATTGACATTGATGCCGTCCTTTCCCCACTCGGTAGCCGCCACCCGGGTAAGACCACGGATACCCTCTTTGGCTGCCGCATAAGCGCTCTGCCCGAAATTGCCGAAAAGTCCTGCGCCGGAAGCAAAGTTAATCACACTTCCCCGGGTTTTGGCAAGATAGGGATGGCAGGCCTTCATATACAGAAAGGTCGCATACAGCCCGGAGTAAATAGAAAGGTCAAACTGCTCAATGGTATGGTCTGTCAGCTTTACGCCGGAGGCAGAGGCCTGGGCGTTATTGACAAGCACATGGATATCCCCAAAGGCTTCCACCGCCTGGTCGACCACATTCTGTACGGTTTTTTCATTATCTGCCCCGGCAGATACATCCGCCTGAATGGGCAATACCTTCACGCCATAGAGCCGTTCCAGCTCCTCCTTGGCGTCCTGCAGCTTTTGCATATTTCGCCCGGTGAGGACCAAATTTGCCCCTTCTTTTGCAAAGGCAGTAGCGATGCCGTAGCCGATAGAGCCACAGCTTCCATCCTTTAATACGGCGCGACCGCCGCCGGTTACAATTACGGTTTTTCCTTGTAAGTGGCTCATAGATAGACCTCCTTATTTTATAATCTGCCCATCCGGGGTTACCGTTATTACATACATAGGAATGTCTTTTCCTGCGTTTTGCAGCGCGGTTTTTACCGCAAAGGGCAACCCGCCGCAGCAGGGTACGGTCATCCGCACCACGGTAATGCTCCGAATATCGCTGTTTTCAAAAATTTGGGTCAGCTTATCTGCATAATTGACCATATCCAATTTGGGGCAGCCGATTAAGGTTACCTTCCCCGCCATAAAATCTCTGTGGAAATTGCCGTAGGCAAAGGCGGTGCAGTCAGCAGCAATCAGCAGGTCCGCCCCGTTAAAATAGGGGGCGTTGGGAGGTACAAGCTTTATTTGTACCGGGAAATTCACAAGGCTGTTGGGGGCATCCCCCACACTCTTTTTCCGTTTCGCCTCTATCACCGCATAATGGTCATAAGCGGGAGCTTCCCGCATTTCAAATGTAATCGCCTGTTGGGGGCAGGCGGGCAGGCAATCGCCCAAGCCGTCGCAGTAGTCCTCCCGCAGCAGCTTTGCCTTGCCATTTACAATGCCGATAGCCCCTTCGTGGCAGGCTCTGGCACACAGACCGCAGCCATCGCACTTTTCTTCGTCAATCACAATAATTTTGCGAATCATACCGCTTCCCTCCGTTTCTGCCGTTCCTGAGCCGCTTGCTCTTTCTGCTGAGCGGCAATGGCCATCATTTTTTCGTACATCTCTTCTCCCACGCACTTTTTGGCGTAAGCGCACCACTGTACGCAGCTTAATGTATCGTTATAAGCGACAAAACCGCAGTTTTCGCAAGCCACCTGGGTGTCGATAGAAAACAGTTCAATTACACTGCCGCACTGGGGGCAAATCTTTTCAGAAATGGTGGGGGTTCTGGGTTTTCCTTGGCATCCTTCTGCAATCATATTTCGTTCCTCCTTGTTTTTTCTTTATTATATGACGGAAAAGCCCCGATGGATGTTGCAAATATCACATCCATCGGGGATTATTTACAGAACGCGGAAAATATTTTTATCGTAGTCGATAATGCCCTCTTCTTGCATTTTTACAAGCTCTCGGGTCAATGCGCTGCGGTCTACACATAGGTATTCCGCCATTTCCAACCGACCTAACGGCACTTCCACATAGCGGGAGCTTTGGTTTTGGGCCTGCTGAGATAAATAGGCAAG
>JAZRKY010000018.1:0-6931 GCA_045646585.1 Faecousia sp.
GCCCAGGCATAGGCCTCTTTTTCAATAAATCGCAAGGAAGCGGCTTTGAGTCCTTTTTGCCGCGCTTTATCCTTGCAGTAGCAAATCAGCACGGACACCACTTCCGCAGGCAGCCCCAAATAGCGCACAATGCCAAGGAGAATTTTCAGCTCCTCGGTATTTAGGCTGCGACCCATCTGCCGCTGCACTTCACCGTAGAGCGCCTTAAAATCCCGGTCGCCATCCATCGCCCGAAGCACATCCTGCTCAGAATACCGGGGGCGTTCCCCGGAAAATACCGGCGCGTTTTTCTTTTCCGGCCACAAGCCCAGCTGACGCAGGGTTGCCGCCGCACAGTTATAGCGGGCAGAACCGAGCCGAAGCTCCTTTTCCCCATCCTCGGGGGTATTACCGCTCATTATGTAAAGATACAAAAGCGCCGCATCACCGCTGGCGGCGGACAGCAGCTTGTGAATATGGCTGCTGTCGATTTTCACTTCTGCAATATACACAAGCTACCCTCCTTTATAATTGAGAATTGATAGTTGATAATTTATAATTATATCACAGATTTTCGCCCTGCACAAGGGGCTTGACCTTCTGCCGGTAGACACGGCGGAAGAAGATTATAGTCAATGTCATACTGACAAACTCTGCAACCGCAAAGGCCCACCATACCAAATGGACATCTCCCGTAAGGCTGAGCAAATATGCCACAGGCACAAGGACAATAAGCTGCCGGCACAGAGAGTTAATGGTGGCATAAATACCCACGCCCAACGCCTGGAAGCTGGCTGTTAAAGCGATGCTGACGCCCGCCATTGGGAAGCCGATGGATACAATCCGCAAGGCGCTGATGCCGATAGCCTTAAATTCCTCCGTAGGCTCAAACAGCGATAGCAGCAGTTCCGGCGCAAGCTGGAACAGAGCGAAACCCAAGAACATAATCACCAATGCGGCAGTTAGTGCGCAGCGGAGGTTTTTGGCAATTCGGTCAGGCAGTTTTGCGCCGTAGTTATAGGCAATAATGGAGACAGAAGCGTTGTTAATGCCCAAAACCGGCATAATAACAAAGCTTTGGAGCTTGAAATAAACACCGAAAACGCCGGTAGCCGTCTCGCCGTAGTCCTTGAAGCCCTGAAAAATGCCATTCATAGAGAAGGTCATCACAGAGCCGATAGCCATCATAACAATGGACGGAATACCCACAGAGAGCATCTTCTTCAGAACCTTTACATCGGGCTTTATATATTTGAGAGCAAAAGTAACATCGGGATTTTTGGTAAGGTTAAAGATGACTGCCAAAATCGCCGCAATCCACTGACCGATGACCGTAGCAATGGCCGCGCCTGCCATACCAAGGGCAGGAATGCCCAGCTTCGGCACACCAAAAATAAACACCGGGTCGAGGATGATATTGACGATTGCGCCTGTACCTTGGGTAAAGAGGGTGTAAATTGTCCGCCCGGATGCCTGGAGCATACGCTCACCCAGCACCTCTACAAAAATACCGATACAAAACAGACAGCATATGGTAATATAATCTGTGCCGCCGTTTACTGTTTCTGCCACATCGGACTGCATCTCAAAAAACGCCCGAGAACCGAATGCGCCGAAAAGCATAAACAGCACCGTTGCAATCAGCACAAGGAAAATGCCGTTGCCTGCGGCAATATTGACCCGCTGGCGGTTATTTTCGCCTAAGGATTTACTGAGCAAGCTGTTCATACCCACACCGATGCCGGTAGCAAAGCCGATTATGAGGTGCTGAATGGGAAACGCCAGGGACAGCGCCGTTACCGCGCTGGGAGAAAACCGGGCGACATAGATACTGTCCACCACATTGTAAAGGGCCTGCACCAGCATAGAAAGAGCCAGCGGCAGCGCCATCGTAAACAGCAGCTTTCCAACAGGCATCGTTCGCATTTTATTGTTATCTAAAGTATTTCCTGCCATAAGTCATTCCTTCAGTAAAGATTATTCCGATATATTATAGCCGAAAGCATCTCAAAAATCAACTCCATTCCCCCGGATTTGACATTTCTCATATTTCCGTTGCGATTTTCGCCACCTTTTGCTATACTTAGAACAAGAAAGGGGGCATTCCTATGAAAAGCGATTGCCATATGCATATGCTACTTGACGGCATAGACTGGAAAGCCGCCATTTCCCGCCATACCGCAGCGCCGGACGAAGCCTTTATCCACAAAATCCTGCAAACCTACGCCCGTCTTGGCTATACTTATCTCCGGGACGGCGGCGACCGCTGGGGCGCAGGCAAAAAAGCCAGAGAGCTTGCCCCCCAGTACGGTATCACCTACCGCACGCCCCTCTCTCCCCTATGCAAAGCCGGGCATTACGGCAGCTTCATCGGGGAAACCTACGAGAATATGAAAGCATATGCCGCCCTTGTGCAAAAGCTTCGGCATCTGGGCTGCGATTTTATCAAAATTATGATTTCCGGGCTTATGGACTTTAACCAGTATGGTGTACTTACCGAGGACGGTCTGCCCAAAGAGGAAATCCGGGAGCTGATTCATATTGCCCACGAAGAGGGCTTTTCTGTGATGGCCCACTGTAACGGCGCCCGCACCGCAGAAGCCGCCGCCACCTATGGGGTTGACAGTATTGAACACGGCGCCTATTTAGATAGCGACGCCCTTGCCGCTATGGCAGAAAACAGCACTGTTTGGGTGCCGACTCTTTCCACCATCGGCAATCTCCGGGGAGGCGGTCGCTTTGCAGAGGATGCCGTCCAGCGCATTTTAGACTCCGCTTTAGAAAACTGCGCCAGCTTTGCGTCTTTGGGCGGTCTTATTGCTCCCGGCACAGATGCCGGCGCCTGGCGGGTACCTCACGGCTGTGCGTCTGAGGAAAATTACCTGCAAATGGCTTTGGGGAATAATACGAACACAATCTTAGAAAAAGGCATTGAAGCTATCAAAGCTCGGTTTTGATTGCAAAAAGCCTCCCCTGTGTAAAGCAATGTCATTAAATTAGAAAAAGCCTGTCATTCTGAGCGAAGCGACGAAGGAGCGAAGTCGAAGAATCTACGCATTATCGAACCTGCAAAGCAGTTTTTTACAGTACGAAGATCCTTCGACTCCCTTTGGTCGCTCAGGATGACAAGCCTAACTAATAACATTGCTCATCAGAGAAGGTTTTTCATTCTATCCACTTGCGGACACTATAATTGTCAATTGTCCATTGTCAACTGTCAATTGCTTCAGCTTTCCATCTGTTTGCCCAAAAAGCCGGCTACCGTCTGCACCAACTTTTGGTCTGCTTCGTGAACAGGTCCATCCCCCTCGCTCAAAAGGAGCATCACACAGCCAAGTAAATCTCCCTGGCAGAGAATGGGGGTAGCAACACCCAGGTGGTACTTGTCCGTTCCCTCTGCCGCCGCAATCCGATTTTCCCCACCGGTGTAGCGGTAGGTCTTGCGGTTTTCCATCAGCTTTTCCAGCTCCCGGGAATTTGGCTTGTCCATCAGCTCCCGCTTGGGCGCGCCGGAGAGGGCGATAATCCCATCCCTGTCTGCCACCGCTGCAATATAGCCGGTGTTATCCCCAATGGACTCGCAAATCTGGGATGCAAAATCCTGCAATTCTCCCATTGGGGAATATTTACGAAAAATCACGCCCCCGTCCTTCTCTGTATAAAACTCCATAGGGTCGCCCTCGCGAATCTTAAGGGTTCTTCTAATCTCTTTGGGAATTACAATTCGCCCGAGGTCATCCACTCTTCTGACAATGCCAGTAGCTTTCATATATCTTTCTCCTTTTACGATACATTTGACGGGCGGCAGGTTGCCACCCCTACATTGAAAACATGCGATTGCACTTGTAGGGGCGGCCATTGGCCGTCCGTTCCACAGTTCGCCATCGTGCAAGCGGACGAGCAATGCTCGCCCCTACATCATAAATTTTACAAATTACGCTGTTAGTATCTGTAAAGGTGCGCAGATTATACCGAAAAAGCAAAACACCCGACAGTTTTTCTGCCGAGTGTTTTTTATGCAATTTCAATGCGTTTGGCGCAATACTGCAGCGCCTTTTGGCGGTGGGTGATAATAAGATACACCGTATTGTCTGCCTTTTGGCTGATATTTTGCAGGATTTTTGCCTCTGTGTCCTCATCGAGAGCAGAGGTGGCTTCATCGAAAATCACAACAGGGGCTTTGCGGAGCATCGCTCTTGCGATAGCAATTCGCTGGGCTTGTCCCTCAGAAATGCCGGACGCCCGTTCGCCGATAGGTGTATCCAGCCCTTGGGGCAGATTCTCCACAAAATCCTTTGCGCAGGCAGTTTCCAATGCTGCCCAAAGGGTCTCATCCTCAGCTTCTATGTCTGCCATTTGCAAATTTTCCCGGATGGTTCCCTGAAACAAGGTATTCCCCTGGGGCACATAGCTAAAATACTGCCGGGTAGCCGCAGAAATGGGCATTTCCCCATCCTTGGTTTGCAAAATCAGCTTGCCTGCATCGGCTTTTGTAAAGCCCAAAAGGAGCTTAATTAAGGTGGTCTTGCCTGCGCCGGATTGGCCGGTTACTGCCACCATCTCGCCGGGTGTAACCGCAAAGGAAAAATCCCGGAAAATCTCTTCATTATCATAGGCGAAAGTCAGCTGTTCACCGCGAATGGCCATCATATCCGCCACAGCAGTACCCTCTGCCCTTTCGTCCTGCTCTAAGCCTTCCACTTCCCGAATTCTGGGAACAGACGCCATCACAGTGATAAACCGCCGCGCCATCTCACCTAACGACAGCACAGGTGTCTGCACCTGCCCGACTAAAGACAAAAATGCAGTCATTGTACCGTAGGTAATAGACCCTTCTGCAATCTGCACAACACCTGCAAGGAAGGCTATGGTTGTACCCATCGTAAAGGTAACGTGGACTATCGTTCGGGTTACGGTTTGCAGGCGGCGCAGCTTTACCGTCCAATATAGTCGTTCATCCCGCAGCTGCAAGAGCTTTTCTTCGCTCTGCCCTTCCCCGGAAAATGCCTTGACAACCTCCATATTTTTGAGGTTTTCCTGCAAAAATACCCGGTAAGAGCCTTCGCTCTTTTGATAATTCTCCTGCACATAGCGCATTTTACCGCTAAGGAGCAAAAAGCTTCCCACACCGATGGGGGCAATCAGCAACACCACAAGGGCAAGCTGGGGGTCATAATAGTAAAGCAGCACAAAAGCGGAAATCAGCTTTACCAATGTGCCTACACCGTTAATGATAATATGCAAAATGCCGGCAGATACCTTTTCTACATCGCTTGTCAGCCTTGTCAGCACATCCTCGCTGTGGAAGGCACGTAATTTTTGCATCCGGGCGCGGAGCAGCTTACTGTACACTGTCGTTCGGATGGAAAAGCTGCACTTTTCGTTAAAGGTAATCATCCACATCTGCACAAACAAATTGATAACCACCGTAAGGGCAGTAGCGAAGAGCATAATGCCAATGCCCCAGGCAAGACTCGCCCCTTCCGTTGCCCGATCCACCAAGTACTTGTTCACCACAACGGTGGCAACGCCCAGTAGCGACACCAAGCACTGCAGCAGCACCAGTAATGTAATCTTCCCCCTATGGGGCTTAAACTGGCGAAGCAGCCAACAAAGGTTTTCCCGCTTTATTCTGTTTTTTAAGTCCAATTTCTCCATATTGTACTCCAAACAGCCTATTTTCTCTATTAGAGTACCAGTTTACCCCAAAAAAGTCAACGCAGTAAGTGTTGCAAAGCCTTAGAATCTGTGATATATTAGGTAGAGTATGTGTAAGGAGGTGGCGCTGTGCATATTCAGGAATCCGGCGAAATGTATTTGGAAGCGATTTATGTTCTATTAAAGAAAATGGGTAACGTCCGCGCCATTGATATTTCCCAGCACTTAGGCTATTCCAAGCCCAGTATCAGCCGGGCTATGGGCATCCTCAAATCCGGCGGCTATATCGAAATTGACGAGTTCAGCCACATCCATTTAACGGAAATAGGACTGTCTGTGGCTGAAAAAATCTACGAGCGCCACGATATTCTCTCCCGAATGCTCATTTCCTTAGGCGTTCCCGAGGAAATAGCCACGCAGGATGCCTGCCGGTTAGAGCACGCCATCAGCGATGCGTCTTTCGCCGCCATCAAAGCCCACTTTGCCAACTTGAAGAAATAAAGCTGCACAGTCCACAAAAGTGGACTGTGTTTTACGGAGGCTACTATGTCTAATTTAACCCAAGAAATCAGCCGTCGCCGGACCTTTGCTATCATCTCCCACCCCGACGCCGGTAAAACCACACTAACTGAAAAATTCCTGCTTTACGGCGGCGCTATCGCCCAGGCAGGCGTTGTTAAGGGTAAGAAAAATTCCCGCGCCGCCACCTCCGACTGGATGGAAATTGAAAAGCAGCGCGGTATTTCCGTTACTTCCTCTGTTATGCAGTTCCAGTATGAGGGCTTCTGCATTAACATTCTAGATACCCCCGGCCATCAGGACTTTTCTGAGGACACCTACCGCACCCTTATGGCCGCCGATGCCGCTGTTATGGTTATTGACGGCGCAAAGGGCGTTGAGCCGCAGACCCGGAAGCTCTTTAAGGTCTGCGCTATGCGGCATATCCCCATTTTCACCTTTGTCAACAAAATGGACCGG
Organism: Faecousia sp.; assembly: GCA_045646585.1. Taxonomy (GTDB): domain Bacteria; phylum Bacillota; class Clostridia; order Oscillospirales; family Oscillospiraceae; genus Faecousia. The sequence goes on from JAZRKY010000018.1 coordinate 6,616, forward strand.
GAAACCAAAGACCCCTTTGACCTTTTGGACGAGGTAGAGCGGGAGCTGGGCATTGAAACCTATGCGATGAACTGGCCCATCGGCTCCGGCAAGGACTTTATGGGCGTTTACGACCGGGAAAAGAGCCAGCTTCTCTTCTTCTCCGGCCTTAACGGCAAATCCAAAGCCGGCAAGCAGGAAATTGACCTGTATGACCCCATCGTTGCCCAGTATCTGGACTCCGAAAACAAGCACCAGCAGCTCATTGACGATGTAGAGCTGTTGTCTGCCGGTCGGGAGATGGATTTTGAGGCTGTTCGCCGGGGTCAGCTCTCCC
>JAZRKY010000019.1:0-4312 GCA_045646585.1 Faecousia sp.
GCCCTCAGCCTCAAACCAGTTTCCGTCCCGATCCTGAGCGCGCACCTTGGCATAGTAGGGGCGTTTCACCAAGCCGTACTTACCGGGTACACTCAAGCATCCTTCCGCACCGATCTGTTCCCCGTCCGTCTCTACAAGACTTGGGTTAATCAGCTCCAAGATTTCCTCGCCGGTATCCACCAGTACCACTCTGCGCAAAATGCCGACCTGCGGGGCAGCCAAGCCCACACCGCCGGAGTCAATCAGAGTTTCCCGCATATCATCCAAAAGCTTCCAAAGACGCCCGTCAAAGTTTACAACATTTTTGCAAACCTTATGCAGTGCGCTCTCTTCGGTTGTAAGAATATTTCTAAGTCCCATATTATCCTCGTTTTCTATTCGTATCCGTTTACATCTGCAAAGGCCGTAACACCCCGGTTTTCTCTGTCCATTGAGAACTGCCGCAGCATATGGGCAACAAGCTGCCGCATTTGCGGTGTAAATTTACATTTAAGTGTAAGCCGGTAACGATAACTGAAATTTATTTTTGGTACAGCACAGGTCGCAGGACCAAGCACTGTACATTGTTCTTCCCTGTAAGCCGGGTCATTCATACAGGCAAGTATACTGCTTTTATACTTTGCTGCGCCACGAAGCACCTGCCGTTCATCCTTGCCGGTGAAGGTAATCACAACAAGATCGCCAAAGGGCGGATGCAGCAGCAGCTTTCGCAGAGATACTTCCATTTCATAAAAGCCGTCATAATTCTGCCTGGCAGCTAAAGTAATTACCTTATGCTCCGGCGTCATCGTCTGTATGATGGCTTGTCCGGCAGTCTCGCCTCTGCCTGCGCGACCAACCACCTGGGTCAGCATATTAAATGTGGTTTCTGCGGCGCGGTAACTTCCGTTATATAATCCCATATCCCCATCTAAAACACCAACAAGGCAAACATCCGGGAGATTGAGTCCCTTTGCCACCATTTGGGTGCCTAAAAGAATATGGGTTTTTTCTTTCTGAAATTTTTCTAAAATTTTATCGTGGGGATTTAGTGCGGTAACCGTATCCGTATCCATACGGGCTACCTTGGCATCGGCAAACAGCTGACCAATCTCCTGCTCCACCTTTTGTGTGCCTGTACCGATGCTTTTGAATGTACCGCCGCAGCTGCACCGCTTGGGTACATCCTGAGAATAACCGCAATAGTGGCACATCATACGGTTGTTGGCGCTGTGGTAGGTTAGCCTCTCATCGCACCGTGGACACTCCGGCACCTGTCGGCAGTCAATGCAAATAAGCGCCCGGCTGTTGCCACGCCGATTCAGGAATAAAATGGTCTGTTTCCCATTTTCCATCGTTTGCCCCATCGCATCCTGCAAGGAATAGCTAAGGGAACTGTCATTCCCCTGCTCCAGCTCTCTGCGCATATCCACAATCTCCACCAGTGGGAGATTTCTGCCATTGTAGCGTTTTTTTAGCTGATAGAGCTTATAAACGCCGCTTTTGGCGTAAAACATTGTTTCTATCGATGGGGTTGCCGAGCCAAAAAGCACCAAAGCCTTTTTTTTCGCGCCGCGCCACAGCGCAACTTCCTTTGCGCTGTATCTTGGTGCGTTTTCAGACTTATAGGAATGTTCCTGCTCTTCATCCAAAATGATAAGACCTAAATTGGGACAGGGCGCAAACACCGCAGAGCGTGTACCGATAATCACACCTGCTTCTCCCGAACGCACCCGATTCCATTGGTCAAAGCGCTCGCCTGCCGATAAGCTGCTGTGCAGTACTGCCACCTTATCGTCAAAGTAAGCTGCCATCAGCGACAAAAGCTGGGATGTTAATGCGATTTCTGGCACAAGGAGCATCGCTTGCTTTCCACATTCCAAGTTCTTTTCAATCAGTTTAATATAAACCGAGGTTTTTCCAGACCCGGTTACGCCGTAAAGCAGCGCCACACCGGGCGATTCTTTCGCCATTTGCGCGCAAATGCCCGCATAGGCATCTTTTTGCTCCTCATTTAGAACCAGTGGACCGTCAAGCTCTGCCTTGGGGATCTCCTTGCAGCGAAATACCTTTCTCTCTGAAAGGGTAATGTAGCCCAACTGCGCAAGGCGGTTTATAGTTGCCGTCTTTGCGCCGGTAAAATAGCAAAGCTCCTTTACCGCCGCTGTACCCAAGCTGCACAAAAGTTCCAGTACATTCTTTTGCATCAGCGCAGACTTTGGACGGGCAGATGCGTAGTCCATCGCTTCCTCAACAGATGTCGCCAAGGTTGCAACCCGCTCCGTCTTTTCATTCGTCTTATGCAGATAGTCGGTGCTGGCAGAAATCCACCGATTGCGCAAAAGGTAAGCAATCGCCTTTTCAAAGGCTTCTTCGTCTGGAATTACCTTTCTAAGGGCGGAGCCATCCGCACTGCCACCCAGATCCTGCAAATGGATAAGGAGCTTCTGTCCGTCCTCTTGACGGAGCTTTTTCTCCTGCCAGCTGCGGTCATTGGTAAGTGCGTAGGTATCCTTCCTCTGATGCCAAAGACCTGCGGGCAGAATCGCCCGAACGGCATCATAAAAGGTGCAAAAATACCGCTGGCGCAGCATTGCCGCCATTTTGAGCATTTCTTCACTGACCAAAGACTCGCTGTCAAGGGCTTCCAAAACAGCCTTAAGCCCTGTTTGCGTGCCTTCCTCAACGGATAGAACCACCCCTTCTGTATGATGGTTGCCCTTTCCAAAAGGAACAACTACCCGCATTCCGGGCGTAAGATGCAAATTTTGCGGAATAAAGTAAGAATAGGGCTTATCAATGGCAAAATTAGCCGCAGACACAGCAATCTTTGCAATCATAATCCCCTCTCCTTACTTTATTTGTTTTATTTATATTCGTCCTTCAGTTCTGCGGTCAGCTTGCCTTCAGCGACCTCGTAAATTGCCATTGTAACAGGCTTTTCAGGCAATTCTTCCTGGCGCTCGTCAGCCTCGGCGGCAATTTGTCTTGCCCGCTGGGCAACCACATTTACCAAAAGATAACGGCTTTCCACATTCTTGAGTAAATCTGCTACGGGGGGATAAAGCATAGTAAGTTCCTCCAATTACTTGTCCACCGCATTTGCGATGATTTCTAAAATTTCATTTGCACAGGCATCTACCTGATTATTGATAACAATGTGATGATAACGGCAGCTTTGGCTGATTTCCCAATCTGCCCGCTGCAGCCGTATTTTAATTTGCTCCTCTGAGGTATCGCCGCGAGAGCATAGGCGTCTGCTCAGCTCCTCCATAGAGGGTGGCATTATGAAAATAAGGATAACATCATCCCTCTTATTCATTACCTGAAATGCGCCATTGGGCTCAATATCCAAAATCACATTACCCAGCTTCAGCTTTTCTTCCAGCTGGGCTTTTGGCGTGCCATAGTAATTAGCCGCGTGGGCGCTATACTCCACGAAAGCATCGTCGTTCAGCATCTTTTCAAAGGTTTCCTTTGAAACAAAGTAGTAATGTACGCCCTCTTCTTCACCTGGACGGGGACTTCTGGTGGTTGCAGATACGGAAAACTGCAAATCGTCCCTCTGCGCCATTACTTTTTTAAGTACGGTACTTTTACCAACGCCGGAAGCGCCGGAGATTACAAACAGCTTTCCCATTAGGCTTCCTCCTGATCTGTCTTTTCTGCAAAGCGCGCACTCAGCGCATCAGGCGCCACAGCAGAAAGAATCACGTGATCCGTATCCATAATAATAACTGCCTTTGTTTTCCGTCCGTAGGAAGCATCAATCAGCATCGCCCGCTCCTTTGCCTCCTGAACCACGCGCTTGATGGGCGCAGAATCCGGTTCCACGATCGCAAGCAAACGATTCGCCGCCACCATACTGCCAAAACCAATATTAATCAGTTTCATAATCTACCTCTATAGGATCTGATTACTCAATATTCTGGGTCTGCTCCCGGATCTTTTCAAGCTCTGCCTTAATATCCACCACGATCCGGGCCAGCTTCACGTCAGAACACTTGGAACCGATGGTATTGCTTTCCCGGTTCATTTCCTGCAGCAGGAAGTCCAGCTTCCGGCCAATGGCACCACCGGTGGTGAGCATATTGTTCATCTGCTCCAAATGGCTTCTTAAGCGAACGGTCTCTTCATCCACAGCAACCTTGTCCGCAAAAATAGCAGCTTCGGTCAGAATGCGGCTCTCTTCAATGGCAGTATTTGTCAGAACTTCTTTCAGCTTGTTGTACAGACGGGTACGGTAGTCGATCACCGTCTGGGCATTGCCGGCTTCCACTTGAGACACCAGTTCCAGAATGGTGTTGCCACGGTTTCTCAGGTCAGCTTCCAG
>JAZRKY010000020.1:0-7474 GCA_045646585.1 Faecousia sp.
TATTACTAACTGGATGCTGATGATTGACAGTGCTTTCTTCATATTTGTTGCTCCTTTAATGGTTATGAAAGACAAAAAAGCGCGCAGGAACTTCGGGGCTGAGCACCCCGCAAGCCTACGCGCTATCTTTTCACAAATCACCGATATGGCACAGACCACCGCCTATTTGTAAAAACATAACAAATACGATGCCGGGTGTGCGTAAAATATCTTTTTTATATCATAGCATTCATACATAGGTATGTCAATATTGATATCTAAATATAAGGCGATTGCGGAAAATATGCAAAATATACTTGAATATTCATAAATACTGTGATAATATACACTTTGACGGTGCAGTATCCTAGTCAGAACGATCACCTCCCAGGTAGGGCCTAAAAATCCTATGAAGGGCATATCGATGAAGTCCCTTGTGTCTGCTTTTTACGCCCAGTTTAGGGTGGATGCTGGGGGTTAAGGTTCCCGGGCGCACGCCAATGGCATGGCGTATACGACCCGGTTACCGTGGAGACCTGGTGTTGTGCGGACGATAGCGCGCAGCTTATTTTAGCTGCCGTGGTCGCGTACGAGCCTGGTATGAACCTGCAAGGCGGTGCACAGAATCGTGTGCTGTGTGCAGTGTAGCCTGCCTTGAGTGAGTATGCGGGGAAAAAGGAGCTGCCGGAATGTGATTGATGGCCACAGTCATTTCCGGAATTGCCTTTGGAAACCATCCTTGCAAAAGAGGCTAAGGGGTGAATCGCGCTGCGGTGGAAAACACCTAGGCTGTCGTAATGGGGCAGACAGGGGATTACAGTACGGACTAAGTGGCAATCGGGTACTTGCTTTGGCAACTGGCAAGCAAGCGGATCAAACGGAAACGGCCTGCGCGGCAACGGCAGGTTCTGCTTGGTGAAAAACAACCCGACCTAAGCCGTAAGATTTATCCTGTCTGCTGCCGTCATTTATTAAAAAAATTAAGAGGGATTATTGTGTCAAAATCGGATTCAGACAGTAGAAAAAAGGGAAAACAGACAAGAACGAAATGGATTATTTCCATCTTTTTTCTGACCATCGCTATTTCAGCAGTTATTTCCTTTTGCTCCAGCCAGCTAATGGCAGTGAGCACGATGGCGGTGGCATTTGTTATTCTGCTATTTATTGTGCTTATCGGTATTGTTTTCGATATTATCGGCGTGGCAGTTACTTCTGCCGACGAAAAGCCCTTCCATTCTATGGCGGCGCGGAAAGTCCCCGGCGCTCACGAGGCAATCGGGCTTTTGCGTAAGGCGGATAAAGTCAGCAGCATTTGCTGTGATGTCATTGGCGATATCTGCGGCGTTGTATCGGGAAGCGCCTCTGCTGCCATCGTAACACAAATCCTTGCCAATTTTGATTTTTCCATACCCCAGGTGATTTCCTTGGGTATGTCTGCCTTGGTTGCCGGTCTTACCGTTGGCGGTAAGGCAATCGGCAAGGGCTTTGCCATCGGCTCCAGTACCACAATTGTTCATTTGGTCGGCAAGATACTCTGGAGCTTTGGCCATATTTTTCACAAAAAGGAAAAGTAAGAGGAATTACTTGTGCATATTTTGGAGAATATCCGCTGCCACCGGGATTTGGCTGGGCTGAATGATGAACAGCGGGCACTGCTTTGCAAAGAACTGCGTTCTTTTCTTGTGGAAAACCTATCCCGCACAGGCGGCCACGTCGCCTCCAATTTAGGCGTTGTGGAGCTGACAGTGGCTGTTGAGACCGTATTTGATACGGCAAAGGACCGTCTGGTGTTTGACGTGGGTCATCAGGCTTATGTGCATAAGCTGCTGACCGGTCGCCAGGCGGATTTTTCCACCCTTCGGCAATACGGCGGCATCGCCGGCTTTCCCAAACCCACAGAAAGCGATTGCGATGCTTTTATCGCTGGCCACGCCTCCAGCTCTGTGTCTATTGCCTTGGGTATGGCGCGGGCAAGAACACTGCAAAAGCAGGACTACAGCGTAATCGCTCTCCTTGGCGACGGCGCGGCCACCGGCGGTCTTGCCTTTGAGGGACTGAACGATGCGGCGGTGAGCAAAGAGCCGCTGATTGTGATTCTCAACGACAACGAAATGTCCATTGACCGAAATGTGGGCGGTCTTGCCAAGCATTTATCTGCCCTTCGCACCCGGGAGCAGTATTTGGGCTTTAAGCAGAAATATCGCGCCTTTACCCGCCGTATTCCGGGCGGTAAAGCCATTTATCGGTTTACCCATAAAGTAAAGGAACGGATGCGCCGGATGCTTCTGTCCACCACCATTTTTGAAGATATGGGCTTTACCTATTTCGGTCCTGTGGACGGACACGACCTGCCTCGTTTGATTGCCCTTTTGCGTCGGGCAAAGGAAATGGGCGCTCCTGTGCTTATCCATGTGGTTACCCAAAAGGGTAGGGGGTATGCGCCTGCTGAGGAACACCCCAAGCTGTTCCACGGCATTGGGAAATTTGACCCCGCCACCGGCGAGATAGCAAAAAAGGCAGCCCCCGGCTTTTCCGATGCCTTTGGGCAGGCGATGGTAGAGCTGGCGGAGAAAAATGACCGCCTTTGCGCCATTACAGCGGCAATGCCCGGCGGTACGGGGCTTTTGCCCTTTAAGGAAAAATTCCCCAATCGGTTATTCGATGTGGGAATTGCGGAAGGACACGCCGTGTCTATGGCAGGCGGTCTTGCCAAGCAGGGGATGATTCCTGTGTTTGCGGTGTATTCCACCTTCCTGCAGCGGGGCTATGATATGCTTTTGCAGGATATCTGTATGCAAAAGCTCCACGCGGTCTTTGCCGTTGACCGGGCAGGTCTTGTAGGCGAGGACGGTGAGACCCATCACGGTGTATTTGATGTAGGCTATTTGCGGCACTGTCCCGGGATGCAGATCCTTTGCCCGGTCAGCCGTCTGGAGCTGAAGCAAATGCTTTCTTGGGCGGTCAATGAGCAAAATGACCCGGTGGCCATCCGCTACCCCCGTGGCGGCGACCGCGGCTATGCAGATTCCGCCTGGGAATATAAGCCCCAGGGCGTATTAAAGGCGCATACTGTGGGTAAAAACGCGGTTTTCATTACCTATGGCGCCTTTACAGAAAATGTATTGCAAGCGCAGAAAATCTTGGAGGAACAGGGTATTTCCGTTACGGTTTTGCGGCTTTTGACCCTTTCGCCTCTGCCGATAAAGGAGATACTGTCTTATCTATCCAAAGATATGCCGGTTTTCATTTTTGAAGAAACGATGGCCCATTGTGGCGTTGGGGAGGCCCTTATAAAAGAAATCCGGGATGCGATTCCGGGCTGCCCAGTCTATCATAAGGATTTGGGCGAAAAATATATTCCCCACGGCGGGCTGCGGGAGCTTTATCACCACTGCGGCCTTACCGGGGAGCAAATCGCAAATTATGTACGGGAGGTAATTAGCCTTGAAAATTAAAAAGAGATTGGATGTTCTGCTGACAGAACAGGGCTATGCCGACTCCCGCGCCAAGGCGCAGGCCATTATTATGAGCGGTCTTGTGTATGTAAACGGACAAAAGGCAGATAAGCCCGGAATGTCCTTTGAGGAGACCGTACAGTTAGAGGTTCGGGGCGCTGCTTGCCCCTATGTCAGCCGTGGCGGCTTGAAGCTGGAAAAAGCCCTCCGGGATTTTGGCGTTGACCCCACCGGCTATGTGTGCAGCGATTCCGGCGCATCTACCGGCGGCTTTACCGATTGCCTTTTGCAGCAGGGCGCAAAAAAGGTTTTTGCCATTGATGTGGGCTACGGTCAGTTGGATTGGAAAATCCGCTCCGATCCCCGTGTGGTGGTCATGGAGCGTACCAATGTGCGCTATGTTACCCCTGAGGAGCTGGGTGAGCCGTTGGATTTGTCGGTTGTGGATGTGAGCTTCATTTCTCTGCGGATTGTGCTGCCAGTGATTAAAACCTTTTTGAAGCCTACCGGGCAGGTGCTGTGTCTGATTAAGCCCCAGTTTGAAGCCGGAAAGGAAAAGGTGGGCAAAAAGGGCGTTGTCCGTGAGCCTGAAATTCATCAGGAAGTGCTGGATGACTTTGTGGCGCTGACCAAGGAAATCGGCTTTACCATTTTGGGAATGACCTTCTCCCCGGTAAAAGGCCCGGAGGGAAATATCGAATTTCTTGCCCATCTGACCTTAGACGATAAGCCGGGTATAGAGCCGGATACAGAGGACATTGTTGCCCAAGCCCATAATACATTAAAGGGGTGAAACTATGAAGAGAATAATCCTTACCCCCAATCCCTACCGGGACAGGAATTTTGAAATCGTCCGCTCTGCCCGGAATATTTTGCAGGAGGCAGGCTTTGATGTAAAAATCTGCCTGCCCTTCGAGCTGGAAAGAACCTCGGATTTACCCAGAGATATTCGCTTTTGCAGACTGGATCGGGAATTGCCCGGCGCATTTATGGTGGTCTGCTTTGGCGGCGACGGTACCATTTTGCATATGGCAAAGGCGGCAACCCGTCAGGGCGTGCCGATTTTAGGCGTGAATATGGGAACCCTTGGCTTTATGGCAGAGCTGGAAAACAGCGAGCTTTCTATGCTCCGGGGTCTTGCCGACGGAAAATATACCTTGGATGAGCGAATGATGCTGGATGTAACCGTCCACCGCGACCGGGATATTATCTTTCACGATATTTGCCTTAATGATGTGGTCATTACAAAGGGCGCTGTGGCGCGGGTTGTCCACCTAAATGTCCGCTGCGACGATGTGCAGGCGATGGAATGCAACGGCGACGGTATCATTTTGGCTACCCCCACCGGGTCTACCGCCTATAACTTATCCGCCGGCGGTCCTGTGGTAGAGCCGGAGGCGGCAAATATCATCATTACCCCCATTTGCGCCCACGATATGGTCAGCCGCAGCATTGTAGCGTCGGACAAGCGGGAAATCACCGTCAGCTTGGTAAAAAACACCCACCGCAGCGCGTACCTTTCCGTAGATGGGGGAAAAGCGCTCCGTATGAATGCGGGGGATATTGCAACGGTGAAAAAATCACATCTTACAACCAAGCTGGTGCGGCTGAAGGACCGCAGCTTCTATGATGTGATCCATCAGAAATTTAAGAACAGTTGAGGTGATTGCCGTGAAAAGTCAAAGACAGGCAAAAATAATGGAAATTATCACCACCCGCAATGTGGAAACCCAGGAGCAGCTTCTGGAGGCGTTGCAGGCGGAGGGTTTTAACAGTACCCAGGCTACCATTTCCCGAGATATTAAAGAGCTTCGCATTGTTAAGGAACTGTCCAGCCTTGGTACATACCGCTATGCTACCTCTACCGGCGAAATCGGCAATTCTTTTACCGCGCGGCTGAATAAAATCTTCCGGGAATGTGTCATAAGCTACGATTACGCTCAAAATATTATCGTCATTCGCACTTTGCCCGGTCTTGCCTCTGCCGCAGGTTCTGCGGTTGACGCTATGAGCCTGAGTACCATTGTAGGCTCACTGGCAGGCGACGATACGGTAATGATTGTTATGCGGGATACCAACGCCGCCGCTGCATTTTGCGGCGAGATTAAGAATTTGCTTGGCTAAGCCGGAGGAGAACGGATATGCTGCAAGTGCTGCATATTGAAAATATCGCAGTTATCGAACGGGCGGATATTGCCTTCAATCGGGGCTTTAATGTGCTTACCGGTGAGACCGGCGCAGGTAAATCCATTGTCATTGACGCAATCTCTGCCATAATCGGTGAGCGCGCTTACCGGGATATGATTCGCACAGGCACAGAAAAGGCTTCCGTTCAGGCGGTATTTTCCGGCGTGCCGATGCTTTCCTGGTTCGGGGAAAACGGCGTTTCCTACGAGGAAGAAACGGTCATTCAAAGAGAAATTTATCTCGATGGACGAAATGTTTGCCGTGTCAATGGCAGCTTGGTGTCTGTTTCTGTTTTGCGGAAGCTGGGCAGACAGCTCATTGACATCCACGGTCAGCACGACAGCGCATCGTTGTTTGATGAGAACAATCATCTGCAATTTTTGGACGATTTTGCTGCCAACGAAGAGCTGCGGATAAGCTACAAAGAAAAATACGATGCTCTATGCGCTCTGCGTCGGGAAATCGACAGGATTTCTATGGACGAGGGCGAAAAGCTGCGCCGTATGGAAACCCTCCGCTATCAGATTGCAGAAATTGAAAAGGCAGAGCTGGAAATCGGCGAAGATACTGTTTTAGAGGAACGGCGGAAGTTGCTTCAAAACAGCGAAAAGCTCAGCGATGGCATAGAAACTGCCGTTCAGGCTTTGTACGGCAGTGATGACGCCGATGGCGCAGTTGCCCTTTTGCAGGAAGCCCAGCGGGAAATGGCACGCCTGTCCCGTTATACGGATATGTATAGCGCTGTGCAGGAGAAACTTGCTGACCTTATGTACCAAACCCAGGATGTGGCGGAGGAAATCCGCGCCGCCCGGGAGGATTTAAGCTATTCTCCCCAAGAGCTTGACCGCATTGAGGAACGGCTGGATGTTATCCACCGTCTGCGGAAAAAGTACGGTGCTACCTGCCAGGACATTCTTTCCTATATGGAGCAGGCAAAGGCTGAGCTGGACGAAATCGAATTTGCCGATGATCATTTGGAAAAGCTGAAGAAAAAGCTTCAAGTATTAGAGGCAGAAGCCTGGTCGGCAGCCGATACATTGACCCAAAACCGCAAGGAGCGGGCAAAGGCGATGGCAGAGGCTATCTGCTCTGAGCTTGCCCAGTTGGATATGCCCAAGGTGCAGTTCTCTTGCGAATTTACAAAGACAGAGCTAACTGCGACAGGCGCAGACGGCGTTGCCTTTTATATGTCTGCCAACGCAGGTGAAGCCCTAAAGCCTATGAGCAAGGTAGCTTCCGGCGGTGAGCTGGCAAGAATTATGCTGGCGATGAAAAATGTCCAGGCAGAAAAGGATAGAATTGATACCCTGATTTTTGACGAGGTAGATACCGGCGTTTCCGGCCGGGCTGCCCAAAAGGTGGCGGAAAAGCTCAGAAGCGTGTCCGTTAATAAGCAGGTTTTGTGCGTAACCCACTTGCCCCAGCTGGCAGCGCTGGCAAATACCCATTTGCTGATTGCTAAGGAAGAGCGAAACGGGCGTACTTATACCACCGTAACGCCTTTGGATAAAATAGGTCGCTCCCGGGAGCTTGCCCGGATTATCGGCGGCGCAAATATTACAGAAACTACGCTGAAAAGCGCGGAAGAAATGCTCCGCACTTGACAAAAAACGATTTTTTCGGTATGATACGGAAAACAAACACTGTGATGGGATGAAGTAAGCACACACCTTACTTTCAGAGAGCTGTCGGCCGGTGCAAGACAGCAGAAGATGTGCTGAAGTTACCTCCCGGAGTGGCCTCCTTGAAACAAGCAGTAGGGGAGGACGGGCGCGCCCGAAAAAGCGCAAAGCGTTACAGACGCTGTAAGGCGCATTACCGCGAGGAATGCGCGAACCAGAGAAGTCGGATCG
>JAZRKY010000021.1:0-3600 GCA_045646585.1 Faecousia sp.
CCGGTCAATGGAAACGCCGGCCTTGCTCATCTCAGAAATCATACGCCCCAACTGGCGGATAGGCCAAATAAGCATAGAATTATAGGAAATAAAGGCAATATGCTCGCCGGGCAGCAAGCTCCCCCGCACGCAATAGACCGCACCAAATACCACAATCAGCAGCACCTGCAGGCCGGAAAGCACATCTGCCGTACACCAAAACTGGCTGAGGGTTTTGCCCATTTTCTCCCACAGAGAAGTGTAGTGGTCATTTTGCTTTTGGAACTTATCTACTTCAGCTCGTTCCAGGCCAAAAGCCCGAACCACCCGGACACCTGTGAGGTTTTCCTGGGCCATCGCCGAGAGCTTACCCTCGTTTTCATCGCAGTCGGTAAAGCCGTCGTGGATTTTCTTATGGAATACAAAGGAATAACCCACAATAAAGGGCATAGGGATGCAGGCAATGAGCGTAAGTAACGGGTGCATCGACAGCATAAACACCATCGATAATACCAGCATAATCACAATGCGGAAAATCGCCGTCAGCTGCTCCGACAGAAAGTTTTTCATTGTGTCAATATCTGAGGTGCAGCGCTGGATAATATCGCCGGTTTTGTTGCCCATATGCCAGGAAAAAGGCAATCTTACGATGTGGGAATACAGGCTATCCCGCATCGTTTTTACCAAGGTTTCCGCGCCTTTGGTATTAAATACCCGGAAGGCATACTGGGAAAGCACCTGAAAAGCCGCTACAACGATTACCGCCAGCGCCATAATCCACAAATTCTGCCCCAAATAGGCAAAACCGCCTATTTTATCTACCAAATCCATTACAAACCGGGGAAATTCTCCCTCTTTGCCGCCGATGGCGCAGTCCACCGCCGCCCGGATAATTTGGGGGTTAATCATATCCGCAAAAGCTGTAACCGTTGCCGCCAAAACGCTTAAGGCAAAATATCCCTTCGACCCCCGCAAAAAACGAAGGAGCAGATTAAGCTTTTGCTTGCTTTCTGTCTTGTCTTTCATCACATATCTCCTGTCAAAAAATAGAAAAAGCGCGGGCAAAAGCCCGCGCCTGATACCTATGCAATCGCAATACGCCTACTGCACATACTCCGGAGCGAAGCCTTTATTCCCAATGTGGTTGTTCATCAAATTCATCATTATGCTTCACTCCTTTCTGTAAAAATTTTCTTTACCATAACACCAAAACAGCGCTTTGTCAAGACTCCATTTTCTCATTTTCGTTGTCATTAGGCATTTATGCCCTCGCAATCTCCCGGCACAATTCCTCGAACATATCGTAGGGGCGCATCACGATGCGCCCCTACGATCTAAAAAGAACCGCAAATGCGGTCCTTTTGCCCTTTACTTTGTACCGAACAGGCGGTCGCCGGCATCGCCCAAACCGGGCAGAATGTAGCCGTTTTCATTGAGGCAGCGATCCAGGGTGGATACAAAAATATGCACATCGGGGTGCGCCTCCGCCACCCGGGAAACACCCTCCGGCGCGCCGATAACCGCCATAAACTTAATGGTCTTGCAGCCCCGCTTTTTGAGCATAGAAATGGCATCGCAGGCGCTGCCGCCGGAAGCCAGCATAGGGTCTACCACCAGTACCAGCTTATCCTCAATACCCTCGGGGAGCTTGCAGTAATACTCACAGGGCTCTAAAGTTTCTTCATTACGGTACAAACCAATATGACCAACCCGAGCCGAAGGAAACAGCACATGAATGCCGTTAACCATACCAAGACCTGCCCGCAAAATGGGAACAATAGCGATGGCATTGTCCTTAACCACCTGCTGGGTGCAGACCTCCAATGGGGTCTTTACCTGCTTTTCTACCGTAGGAACGCCCTCTTTCAGGCATTCAAAAGTCATCAGCGTAGTAATCTCCTCCACCAGCTCCCGAAATTCCTTCATGCTGGTATTCTCATCCCTGAGGATAGCGATTTTATGGTTAATCAGCGGATGGTTAAAAATGGTTACATTCTCGTAATTTTTCATACTTTTCTCCCCTGTTTCTTTATTTTCTGTTAGTTTATCACATAATTTGCCATATTTCAAACTTTCAAGCAAAATACTTCTCTCCCTCATCTGTCAGCACTTGCGGGCTGCCACCTTCCCCAGAGGGGAAGGTTTGATTTTACGCAAACAGTATTCCCAGCAGAAGGCAGGTCTGCCCGATGGCGTTAATGATTTGCGCTGTCCAGTTGGAATGGGCATCGTCGTTAGAGAACTTATTTTTCCGATACCAGCCCATAAAGAACATAAGGAAAATCCAAGCGATAAAAAACAGCAAACTTGGAAAGCTGGTAATTCCCGCCAGTACGCCGTTCCAGTTAATTTTCCCGAAACCGAAAATGAAAGAAATGAGCATCAGCAGAAATCCCATTGCCTGCATCGGCACAAAGGGCCGATTTAACCACCGCAAATCCTTTTTGGCGATACCCAGCACCATTTTCCACGCCACCTTGCAGCAGCCGGCAAGCACACTCAGCGCCGCGCCTACCATAAACAGGGGCGACTGAAACCGACTTGCAATAATGACCATACTAATGCCAAAGCTCAGCACCGGGATTGCATCCACCAGCGCCAGCGCCAAAGTAAAACCTTCCATAAAAGACAACCTCCTTTTTGACCTATTATAGCATCTTTTTCCCCGAAAAGCTATCAGCAAACAGTCTAACTTTTCCAAACTTTCTCTGTGCAATCTCACGATTTTTATGAGAAATAGCCAAAGGAATTGACATTAATTTCTAAAAATGCTATTCTTATACTGAACACGTTCATAAAAGGAGAGATGTCTATGAACAGCAAAGAACTGAAAGCCGCCCGGGTGCAGCTTTACCGGGATGCGGCCAATTTCAAGAAAACCGAACGAATCCCTCACTTTGCCAATGTAGTTACCTGGAAAGTCTTTGACGCAGGCTATACCCTGGACCAGGCTATGACCAATTTCGATGTTCTGGAAGATGCGGTTGTGAAGTTCCTGGAGCGCTATCCCGTGGACGGTCTGATGGATGTAGGCATCCGCAACCAGTTCACCGTAACGGAGGCCTTCGGCGAAGGTGGCTACTACTATTATGACGAAAATGTGGTTGGCATCCACGACCACGCCCACTGCACCGTAGAAACCCTGCAGCAGTACTTAGACGACCCCATCAAGTACGCCTGGGAAGTGATCCTACCCAAGAAATACGGCGCAAGCTGGGACGAAAAGGGTCTGTCCGTCTGGAAAAAGACCTTCGCAGAATATATGCGCTACACCAAATACATATTGCATATGGCTTCCATCACCGGCAAGCAGTACGGTCTGCCCTCCCTCTCCCCTAACAATCCTATGAGCGGCGCTATCGTTTTGGGTATCGAGGAGCTTTTCTCCAACCTTTTGGGCATTCAGCAGCTCTCCGTTGCTATGCGCAGAAATCCCGACGAAATTGAAGCCTTCATTAAACGCTGGGATGCCGAGCGCATCACCCCCGCCATCGAAAAGATTAAAAACGGTAAGGGTCCCAACTATAAGTACTGCTTTGACTCCTCTATCTTGAAGCTTGCTCACAATGTTATGAACAAATAGCAGTTTGTGCGCTTCTACTGGCCCCATATGAAGGAGCT
>JAZRKY010000022.1:0-3699 GCA_045646585.1 Faecousia sp.
TATTTGAAAGCCAGTGTGGCAATGCCGGTGTACAATCGCCCCGTACAGATTGGCAATTCTTCTTATTATGATGGCGCAATGGTGGATAACATTCCTGTATATCCCTTGTTGAAGAAAAATCTGGACCTGATTATCTGTGTGTATTTTGATGACATATCCTATAAGTTTGAAAATACATATTTTGACAACAAGGTAATTAAAATCAATTTCCCCGGTGAAAGCATTTTGAAGCAATCAGTTGTCTTCGAACAAGCGAGCATAGAGAAAATGATAAAAGCCGGCTATGAACGGACGATGGCGATTCTGAAAACAGTATTTGCGGAGGGTTATAATAACCTGGATTATGTATACGGCGCCATCGATCGCATGAATCAAAGCAAGAAAAGCAGCAGTATACGAATCACCGGAGACCTACTTGTCACAAACCTGAATAAAATTACACAAAAATTGACGAAAAGAAAAATTATATAAGAGGGGAGTCGTTTCTATGAAAAAAGCGTTGAGAATCATTTCTATATCTGCAGGCATTGTGAGCGTGTTGAGCGCAGTTATTCTTGCTTGTATTTATCTGGAGGGCGCCGCAGAAAAGCTGGGTAAGGTAAAGAACAGAATTTCTGCCATGGTAGGCTCATCTGATGATGACCTGGAACTGGAATAAATAAAAAGCACCGCCCTTGGGCGGTGCGCCATAGTGAGAAATTGCCTAAAAAGGCGTGGATTTCCCTGATATTGCGTCAAAAATCCTCGCAATCCACAAAGGATTCCTGCGGTTTTTTCCTTATCTCAAGAAAATCCCCATCCTTTTTAGGTGCTATGCAGTTTTGAAACAGCAACTTTTTTGATTAACAAATGATAAAATTCCCGGAATGCTGACGCATTTCGGGAATTTTTCGTGAAGTTAAGCAGAAAAGGGGCGATTCAAAACCAATTCATCACTATGGCGCGCCGCCCTCAGAGGGGGCCTTTTTATCCCATCGGCATAGCACCATAATTCTCAACTATCCACTCTCAACTCTCAATTACACACCACGCCTTTTGCCATCTTGATAATGGTCTTGGCGAGAATTTCCGCGCCAAGGAGAGCTTCCTCTCGGGTGTTGCCTGCCGCGCCCACTTCGATAAGGAGCGCCCCGGAGGATAAATCCTGATTATACCGGCTTGTCCGAAACAGCACCGGGCGGCAAATTCCGGGGGCTACGGTCTCTAAGGCCGTCTGCAATTTTACCCCAAGGGCTGCATTTTCCTGCCAGTCGGGGTGGGTTTGTCCACCGGCAGGCGTGCCAATCACAATTTCCAGCATAGCCGCCTTTTTTCCGTTATAGGTGGCTGTAAACCCCTTTTGCTGTCCGTCTGACCCCTCTACCGCATCCCGGTGCAGGTCAATCACAAGGCAAATCTCAGGATTTTTCGCCAAATGGGCCAGAACCGTCTCCCGGGAACGGGCATAGGCCTCGCTGTAGGAGGGATAATCGTGGAGGGTCTTATCGTGAATTACCGACACGCCCCCCGCTTCCAAGAGAGATGCCAAATGCTCCCCGACGGATACCATATTATAGCCGTTATCCGTAGTGCGGTAGGGGTCGCTTTCCTGGTACTGCCCCGTATTTTTGTAGCTTTCGGTGGCGTGGGAGTGGACAATCAGCACACAGGGCTTTTCCCCCTGCAAATCCCAGGAAAGGGGTGTTTTCAGCCACTTTTCCAGGGGAATATCGTACATAGTCTGGTTTTTGTATTCAATGGAAAGACCCGCCTGCAAGGATAGCTGCAGGGGGTCTTCTCTCTTTTCGTTATTGGGTTGTTCCTCCATAGGCGGAGCCGTCTCTTCCGGCACGGCTAAGGTTACATACCGCCCGGTATAAAAATAAGTAAGCAGCTGGGCAGCCACAGGATTGTCAAGAAAATCCACGCCTCCCACCAGCAGCCGCAGGGCTGCGGCAAAAAGAATCACCGCCGCGCCGATATAAGCGCATCTAATTCTGAGAATCACTTTTCACCCTCGCTGTTCCCGGGTTTTTTCCATTTTGGTCTCTCCCGAAGCTGCAAGCGAAGTTCCTTAAAAAATTCCTCTAAAAGAGCCTGGCTTTCTTCCTCCAAAAGCCCCTTTTTCACCTGAGGACGGTGGTTAAAATCCATCTCGAACAAGTTGCAAACCGAGCCGCAAGCGCCGCATTTTGCATCACTTGCCCCAAACACCACCCGGGGAATCCGAGCGTTAATAATCGCCCCTGCGCACATCGGGCAAGGCTCTAAGGTTACATAGAGGGTACATTCCCACAGCCGCCAGCCGCCCAAACGACGGCAGGCATCGGCTATAGCCTCAATTTCCGCGTGTCCTAAGGCAGTCTTGTCCTTTTCCCGGCGGTTGCGACCCCGACCGACGATTTCATCGCCCCGTACAATCACACAGCCCACCGGCACTTCTCCCTCTGCCCCGGCCTGACGCGCCAAAGACAGAGCCTCATTCATAAATTCTATATCCTTCACCGCAAAACCCCCTTCATCTTCTTGTAATTACTATACTCCCAAACCCGGCCGGTCGTCAAGTACAGCTTCAGTTTACCACACCCCCACCGCAAAGATTGGAGAAATTGCCTTGACAAAATATAGGTTTTTATGCAACCTGCCCCAACCCTTCCCCCGGGGGGAAGGTGGCAGCCCGATAGGGCTGACGGATGAGGAATGCGGGAGGTAATCTGATGGTTTACACCAATGCTTGTTCTTCCTCTAATTATCCAACTTTTCGCCGTTCCTCACCCGCCCCTTCGGGGCTAACCCCTCCCCCCGGGGGAGGGGTTAGCCCCTACTCTTTGTAATTCGTAATTTGTAATTGTAAATTATCTGTTTCCTGCCTTGCAAGAAAGACCCTTTTATGGTATAATAATTAAAATATCGGCATTTTTGGAGGTTTCTATGAAAACCCTTCTGCATATCTGCTGCGCGCCCTGCGCAAACCAGTGCATTGACGCCCTCAGAAACGAGGGTGTAGAGGTTTCCGGCTTTTGGTATAATCCCAACATTCACCCCTACACCGAGTACCGGGAACGGCGGAACTGTCTGCAGGCCTATGCAAAAGACATTGACCTGCCCCTTATCTTAAAAGACGAATACGCCCTGCGCCCCTTTATACGGGAAGTGGCAGAGGATTTAGATAACCGCTGCGAAAAATGCTACCGCATGCGCCTCTTTGAAACAGCAAAAACCGCCAAAGAGCTGGGCTTTGACAGTTTTGCTGCCTCCCTTTTCATAAGCCCCTACCAAAACCACGAGCTTATGAAAAAAGTCGCCGAGGAAGCGGCAGACACTTTTGAAATCCCCTTCCTCTACCGGGATTTCCGCCCGCTATTTAAGGCAGGGCAGGAAAAAGCAAGAGAATTGGGCTTTTATATGCAAAAATACTGCGGCTGTGTCTTTTCTGAGGAGGAGCGCTACCGCAAGCCCCACCTGATTATCCGCTAAGTAAGGAGATAATATGACAGAGCTTAAATTTGCCGTTCCCTGCCTGTTTGGCTTGGAGGGCATCGCCGGCGATGAGCTTCGCCGCCTGCAAATCGAAAATGTAAATGTGGAAAACGGTCGCGTTCTCTTTACCGGCGACGAAACAGCTATGGCAAAGGCAAATATCTGCCTTCGTACCGGCGAGCGGGTACTGCTCATTTTATCAGAATTTACCGCCACCACCTTTGAGGAGCTGTTCCAGGG
>JAZRKY010000023.1:0-4131 GCA_045646585.1 Faecousia sp.
GTATAATTGTAGTGCTACTCATACTCATATGAGTGCCTCCCTGTTTTGATTGTTTGTGCAGTTGGCGGACCGCACCTATAATCTTAGCAGGGATTTTTACTCACCGCCATAGGCTTCATTGAACCACGCGTCTAACGCGTGTTTTTCTATATACAATTAAAAGGACCGGTTTCCCGGTCCTTTTGTTTTTACTTAATATCCACGCCGCCGAAGATGCAGGCACCGTCAATCAAGACGGTGGGGGCATCGGGGTGGGAGGGAACGGCATTGTCTGCGCCGCCGAAAATGCCGGTGATGTTGGTTTTTACATTCACATTGTCCGGCAGATAAATGTCAATACCGCCAAAAACCGCTGTAACATTTATCCGGCAATCGGTTTCGATAATGGCTTTTCGCAGGTCGCAGTCAATGCCGCCGAAAACAGCGGTCAGGTCGGTGCCGGTAAAGGTCTGACCGGCAAAATTCAGCTCACTGCCGGAGAAAACAGCCGTATTTGCGCCACCGCCGGAGATGTTAATTTCTACCTCGATGGGGACTTTTTCCTTTTTGCCGAAAATGCCGGAAAATACCAGCTTCAGACCTACGCAGACCACCACGATGGGCAAAAACAGCTTCCAAAGCATATCAAAGGATAGAATATCCCGGGCGCACAGCAACAAAAACACACCGAAAGCGATGCCGATGAGGTTGCCAAGCTTGCCCTTCTCTGTAAACAGCCCTACGGTGCAGGGGATAATGATGAAAAGTGTCCACCAGCCGGTAAAGAAGATGTTAATGTCGGTAATGCCTAAGGCGTTCAAGGCAAAAATGCAGCCGCCGGCAACGAGGGCGATGCCCCAAAGGATAGAGGTTGATTTTTTCATAGCGTTTCTCCTTTCTTATGCGCCGTCAATGGGGCGCAGAACACTAAAATTATCATAGCGGGTGTCCATAGATTCCGCGATGAATACAAGTTGGGTCTCGGTATTTTCCAGCCCGGTCTGCCCGGCAAGGTTTTCGCAGTCTGCGCCGCTGACATTTTTCATATACAGCCGGCTTTTGCCCTCGGGGAGGGAAAAACCGGGATTTCCGATAAAGGAAACGGCAAAACTGTCGGTAGCGCAGGCGGTTACCAAGGTTTTTGCGGCGGAGGCAATAGCGGCTTCTTTGTCGCCGGTAAAGAGGATATTGTCGGTGTCCGGGAAGCGGAATTCGTCAAACACTGCCTCGTCAAAGCCTAAGCCCTTCAGCTCTGAGAGAATTTCGGCAAGGTAGGAGATTGCCCCCTGGGCGGAAGGGTTCAGCCAGTAGCAGCCGCCCTCGTCCATCCACAGATACCTGCCCGAGGAATGGTGCAGACCCGAGGGGACATTGTTAAGCCCGAAATAGTAATCCCGGAAGGCAGGCAGCCGGGCAATGAGATAAACGCCTTGGCTGTTCAGCGCATCGATAAGCTGACCGACCATTTCTGTGTTTATGGCGTTGCTCCGCTGGGTGCTGAGGGCAGAATCGTAGAAAAACCGACCCTTTACATTTTTGATTTCCAGCATTACCGGCGTGCCGGCAGGAAGCTTTTTTACCTTTTCCATCAGCAGGGCGATTTTGATTTCTGAGTCGCCTTGGGGGTCTCGGGAGCCTGCGGGGGCGGAAAGGTCCGCCTCGGTGATGTAAAAGCCTGTGAGCTTTTGGAGCTGGTCGGATACCGCCACATCGTCATCGCCAAAATGGATAGGCACGGTGGGGCGAGGCTCGGTGGGTGTGGCAAGAGCGCCGGAGAGGGGCCTTTCCCGGTTGAAGTCCAAGTATACACCGTCTTTGGTGTAGACCACAAACCGATCCAGCCACAAAAGCCAGCACATCAGCACAAAAACAGCCACCAGCGACAGGGTAAGAAGCACCGTAAAGAGCCGCTTGATTACCCGCCGGGTGCGATAGGGAATGGTCATAGGTTACTCCTTGGAAATGATAAATTACAAATTATAAATGACAAATTGATGCGCAATAAAAACGCGTGTCATCCTGAGCAAGGCGAAGCCGCGTCGAAGGATCTTCGCATTATCGTATTTGCATAGTAGGGGGCGGCGCCTTCGACGCCCCGTTTTGGTAATGTTTCGGTGCGGTATGCAGGTCGTCGAGGGCGCCAACCCCTACAATTTTTGATAACAATAGGGGTTATCTTACCTTGGCACAAACGCAGCGCCAGTCCTCTTTTTGGTGTGTTTCGGTGATTTTAAGACCCGCCTTTTCCAAGGCGGCGGTTACGTCCAAAAGCCGGCTGTCCAAAATGCCGGAGCAAATGAGGGTGCTCTCAGCGCTTAAAAATTGGGGAAGGGTAGGGGCAAAATGGCAAATCACATCCGCCACAATGTTTACAAGCACCAAATCGTAATGCCCGCCGGACAGCCGCGCCATCAGCTTTTTGTCGGCGGTTACATTTCCTGTCAGCGCGGTAAAGCAGTCATCGGTAAAGCCGTTGTAGGCGGCATTTTCCCGGGCGATATTCTCGGCTTTGGGGTCAATGTCCACACCGATGGCTTTTTCTGCCCCCAATCGCAGGGCGGCTATGGAGAGAATGCCGCTGCCGCTGCCCAAATCCAGGCAGGAAAAGCCGGGCTTTACAGTCTTTTCCATAGCCTCCAGCACCATTTGGGTGGAGGGGTGGGCGCCTGTGCCAAAGGTCAGACCCGGGTCTAAAATAATAGGCAGGCGGGTGGTCTCGTTTTCCAGCCAGTAGGGCAGAACGATAAGTTTTTCGCCGATGGGCTGCGGGGGGTAGCTTTCCTTCCAGCTTTCCTCCCAGTTGGTTTCTGCAAGGGGGGTAACGGTCATATTCAGCCCCAGGGATGCTACTAATGTTTCCAGCCGGGCAAGACCTGCGGTATCGGTATCTTCTAAGTAGAGCTTAATTTGGGAAAGCCCTTGGAGCTTCTGCTGCAGGCTTTCGTCGATGTAATCCCAGTAGGCGCGGTTTTCGTCTAAAAAGCTCTCAAATTCCTGCTGATCCTCAATGAGCAGTTCTTCAAAACCGCCGCCGGTGAGGGCAGAAGCCACAGCTTCAATTTCCGCCGGGGTGGTGGATATGGTGATCTCTAAATAGGTCATAGGAATGCTCCTTTGTAGTTGACAATTGACAATTGATAATTGACAATTATGGTGTCGGCGTTGCCGACGAATTTGATATATCAGCATAGCTGACACATTCATTGTCAACTGTCCATTGTCCATTGTCAATTGGTGGCGGTACGCCACATGCCCATTGTACCGCATTTGCGGCAAAATAACAACCGGATTTTTTACATTCCCTCTATCTATTTCCGGGAAAATGGTATATAATGATAAAAGCTAAGGAAAAAGGAGACCCAATATGATGGAGGAAATAACCCTTGCAGAGGGGATAACGCTCCGCTGTTTTCGGGATGACCGATTTAAGCAGGGGTGCTTGAGCGTGCAGTTTGTGCGCCCGATGGACAGTCGGGAAGCGGCAAAAAATGCCCTGCTTCCGTCGGTGCTGCTCCGGGGCACGGAAAAATGTCCGGATATTCGCAGTATGACCCATCGGCTGGACGATTTGTACGGCGCGTCCATAGGTCCGCTTGTCCGCCGGGCAGGAGACTATCAGACCTGCGGTTTATTCTGCGGTTTTATTGACGATAAATACGCCTTGGATGGCGATGCGGTTTTTGCCCCGATGGTGGAATTTTTGAAAGAAATTCTCTTTTCTCCCCGGTTGGAAAAGGGCGTTTTCCCGGAAAGCGTGGTAGAGGGCGAAAAGAAAAACCTGATTGCCACCATCGAAGCCCGGATGAACGACAAGCGCACCTACGCCTTTGATAAGCTGATTTGCAATATGTGCAAGAATGATAGCTTTGGCGTCCCCCGGCTGGGCAAAAAAGAGGATGTATCTGCCATTACAGCCGAAAGTCTTTATAGCCATTACCAAAACTTGCTGAAAACCGCCCCTGTGGAGCTTTTCTATGTGGGAAGTGAGGAAGCCGAATCGGTGGCGGAGAAATTGGAAGAATTATTTGCAGGCATCCCCCGCAGGGCAGAAAAGCTGCCCCTGCAAACGGTCTTTACAGGAGAAAAGGGTGGCAGTATCGAAGAAAGTATGGAGATTTCCCAAGGAAAGCTCGCCATAGGCTTTGTTACCCC
>JAZRKY010000024.1:0-10567 GCA_045646585.1 Faecousia sp.
GGAGACCTTTGATAGGGGCGGCAATGTGGTGATTCCTGCTTTTGCCATTGGCAGAACCCAGGAACTGTTGTATCTGATTCGCAATATTAAGGAAAAAGGGCTTGTCTGTGGACACGACGGTTTTCCTGTCTATGTGGATAGTCCGCTTGCAGTGGAAGCCACAAAAATTTATGCAAGCGGTCTGTATGACTATTATGATGCCGAAACACTGAGGCTCTTGGAACTGGGAATTGACCCTATTACATTCCCGGGACTTAAGTTGTCTGTTACTTCTGATGAGTCGAAGTTAATCAATGCTGATGACACGCCGAAGGTAATCATTTCTGCGTCTGGTATGTGCGAAGCAGGCCGTATTGGGCACCATCTGAAACATAATCTTTGGCGGAAGGAGTCCACAGTTCTATTTGTTGGCTATCAGTCTGTAGGAACGATGGGCAGACGGCTGATTGATGGGGCAGAGAGTGTGAAGATTTTTGGCGAGGAAATTGCGGTAAACGCCCATATTGTTTCTATGGCAGGTATTTCCGGACACGCAGATATGGAGATGATGCTCTACTGGCTCTCAAATATCAAAGCACCGAGAAAAGTGTTTGTTAATCACGGCGATGATCAGGTTTGCGACCGATTTGCCGATACCATTCATAGCCGTTTTGGCTTTACGGCGATTGCACCCTACAGCGGCGATGCCTACGAACTGATAAGCGGTGCTTGCGTACAGAAGGGAACGGTTATCCGAATCAATAAGCACTCCCGTGGGCACCAGAATAATATTGCAGCGATGGAACGGCTGAGAGCTGCGTTTACTAGACTTGGTCGCCTTGTGGAGGCAATGAAAGGTGCTTCTAACAAGGAAATTGCCCACCTTACTGACCGTATACTGAGTATTTGCGAAAAATTTGAGAGAAAATAAACTATTTCTACCGGTTGAGTGTTCTCAGCCGGCAGTTTTCTATTGACAAAAAACATTGCATATGTATACTTGTATACAAGTATACAATTGAAAGGAGAGAGCTCTATGCTTGAAATTTCTTCAAAAACAAATCTTCTCGAAAAGAAGTCCTATAAATACTCCCTGCAAGATGTGGCAGAACCCAATTTACAGCGAGATATTTTCTCCTTTGACTCTGTACCGAAGGTTTCCTTTAACCATCGCAGAGTGCCAATGAATATGCCGGAGGAAATTTGGATTACCGATACCTCCTTCCGGGACGGTCAACAATCCGTTGCGCCATATAGCGTTCAGCAAATTGTTGACCTCTATAAGCTGCTGAATAAATTAGGCGGTCCTTACGGCATCATCCGCCAGACCGAGTTTTTTATTTACAGCAATAAGGACAGGGAAGCGGTGGAGAAATGCCAGGATTTGGGTCTGCGTTTCCCGGAAATTACCACTTGGATTCGCGCCAGCAAGGAAGACTTTAAGCTGGTTCGGGATATGGGCATCCGGGAAACCGGCATACTCGTCAGCTGCAGCGACTATCACATCTTCAAAAAGATGAAAATGACCCGGTCTCAGGTGCTTGATTATTACTTGGGAACAATCAAAGACGCGTTTGCAGCCGGTATTGTGCCCAGATGCCACCTTGAGGACATTACCCGGGCTGACTTTTACGGATTTGTTGTACCTTTTGTCAATGAGCTTCAAAAGCTTTCCAAAGAAGCAGGTATTCCTGTAAAAATCCGCGCCTGCGATACGATGGGTTACGGTGTTCCTTATACTGAGGCGGCAATGCCCCGAAGTGTCGCCGGTATTATCTACGGTTTACAGCATTACTCTGATGTCCCCAGTGAATGCTTGGAATGGCACGGTCATAACGATTTCTATAAGGCGGTTGCCAATGCCTCTACCGCTTGGCTCTATGGTGCTTGCGCTGTAAACTGTTCCTTGCTTGGCATAGGTGAGCGCACCGGCAATATTCCTTTGGAGGCAATGGTATTTGAGTATGCTTCGCTGCGTGGCTCTTTAGATGGTATGCAGCCTACTGCTATTACGGAGATTGCCCAGTATTTTGAAAAGGAAATGGGCTATGTGATTCCACCTATGACGCCCTTTGTTGGTGAGAGCTTTAACTCTACACGGGCAGGTATTCACGCAGACGGGCTACTAAAGGATGCGGAGATTTACTCCATCTTTGATACAGATCTTCTGCTGAACCGACCCGCAACTGTACAGGTCAGCAAGACCTCAGGACTTGCCGGTATTGCTTACTGGATCAATGTTCATTATGGGCTAAAAGGCGAAAATGAGCTTAAGAAGAATGATCCGCTGGTTGTTGCCATCAAAGAGTGGACAGATGGACTATACGAAGCTGGTCGGCAGACTGTTATGTCCCACGGTGAATTAGAAAAGAAAATTGAAGAATTGGCCCCCGGCCGCTTCTAAGGAGGATTTATGGAGAAGTTTAGAACCGTATCTCTGGCGGATCAGGTATTTGAAAAGTTAGAGGACGATATTATTACAGGCGTATATGCCCGGGGAGAGATTCTTACAGAGCTAAAGCTTGTGGAGACCTTGGGTGTAAGCCGTACTCCTGTTCGTGAGGCGCTGAGACGGTTGGAGCACGAACGCCTTGTGCGTGAAACCGGCAAGGGAACGATGGTGCTGGGCATTACCCAGGAAGACCTTATGGATATTATGGATATCCGCATCCGTGTAGAGGGCTTGGCGGCTGCCCAGGCTGCTCAAAACCGCACACAGCAGGATATTGAGAAGATTACATCCTTGTGCGAACTGCAGGATTACTATTTTGGGAAGAAAGACCTTGACCATCTTCGCCAGGTGGATGACGAATTCCACGATTTGATTTATGACATCAATCCCCGCGCGATTTTGCGGGATACCTTGGTGCCGTTGCATAGAAAGACCCTGCGTTTCCGCAGAATTTCTATTACAGATGAGAAGCGTGTAAAGAGATCTGTGGAGGAGCACAGAGCCATCGGTAATGCCATTATCGAGGGGAATGCAGTGCTTGCCTGCAAGCTAATGGAAGAGCATATCTCCAATGCAAAACGCAATATGATTGAGAGGCTGACTGTAAATGAGTAAGACCATAGCACAGAAAATTATCGCTGCACACCTTGTCAGCGGAGATATGACCCCCGGAAGTCAAGTGGCACTGCGGATTGACCAAACCTTGACCCAGGATGCCACAGGCACGATGGCGTATCTGGAATTTGAAACAATGGGTATCCCGAGAGTTCGCACAGAGCTCAGTGTTGCCTATGTAGACCACAATACACTCCAATGTGGCTTTGAAAACGCCGACGACCACCGCTACTTACAGACCGTAACTGCTAAATATGGTGTTCGTTTCTCCCGTCCCGGTAACGGCATTTGCCATCAAGTGCATCTGGAGCGTTTTGGTATTCCCGGTAAGACCCTCATTGGCTCTGACAGCCATACCCCCACCGGCGGCGGTTTGTGTATGCTTGCCTTTGGCGCTGGTGGCTTGGATGTGGCTGTTGCTATGGGCGGTGGCCCTTATTATATCACAATGCCTAAGATGTTTAAGGTAAATCTTGAGGGCAAGCTGCAGCCGGGTATTACCGCAAAGGATATCAGCCTTGAAATTCTGCGGATTCTCTCTGTAAAGGGCGGTGTTGGCGCCATTATTGAGTGGGGCGGACCCAGTGTGCGGGAGCTGACCGTTCCTCAGCGGGCAACCATAACCAATATGGGCGCTGAGCTTGGCGCAACAACCTCTATTTTCCCCTCCGACGAGCAGACCAAGAAATTCTTAGAGGCGCAGGGCAGAGGCGATGCCTATATTCCGCTGGAAAGTGATGCAAGTGCGGTTTATGATTGGGAAACAACCATTAACCTGGATGAACTGAAACCGATGATTGCCTGTCCCCACAGCCCCGACAATGTGGTGGCTGTGGAGACCCTTTATGATGTGAAGGTAGACCAGGTATGCGTTGGTTCTTGCACCAACTCTTCGCTGCAGGATATGCTGAAGGTTGCAGCTATGCTAAAGGGAAAAACTATTGCCCCCGGCGTGAGCCTGTCTGTTTCTCCCGGCTCCCGGCAGGTACTTAGTATGCTGGCTGATTGCGGCGCTTTGGCGGATATTCTTGCCAGCGGCGCACGGCTTTTGGAGTGCGCCTGCGGTCCTTGTATCGGTATGGGCTTCTCTCCCAATTCTCAGGGTGTCAGCCTGCGTACCTTTAACCGTAATTTCTTAGGCAGAAGCGGCACCCGGGACGGTCAGGTCTATCTTGTTTCTCCCGAAACGGCTGTCGCCTCTGCACTGACAGGCTATATTACCGACCCCAGAGCCTTTGTAGAGCCTGTTAATTACGATGTTCCTGACCAATTTAAGGTGGATGATTCCGGCGTGTTGATGCCACTACCCGAAGGTAATGACGGCGAGGTGCTCCGCGGTCCGAACATCAAAGAATTCCCCAAGAGCAAGCCCTTTGCCGATATCCTTACGGCAGAGCTGGTATTGAAGGTCGGCGATAACATAACCACAGACCATATTATGCCGGCGGGCGCAAAAATACTGCCTTATCGTTCCAACATTCCCTATCTTTCCAATTTCTGCTTTGAGGTCTGCGACCCCGAGTTCCCAGAGCGGGCAAAGAAAGCCGGAGATGGCATCATTGTTGGCGGCAGTAACTACGGTCAAGGTTCTTCCCGTGAACACGCGGCGCTTGTGCCGATGTATTTGGGGGTTCGTTGTGTAATTGCCAAGAGCTTTGCCCGTATTCACGTGGCAAATCTGATTAACGCCGGAATACTGCCCTTGACCTTCAAAAATTCTGAGGATTACGATTGGGTCAGCCAGGGCGCAAAGCTGTCTATGGATAATATCCGCGCATCCATGGAGCTGGGTGAGCTTGTCATTCGGGATGCTGATACCGGCAAGAGCTTTGCGGCAGTTTGCGACCTGACAGAGCGCCAGAGAGCAATCCTGCTTGCCGGCGGTTTGCTGAACTATACCAAGGACGGCGGACAGTAATCATTTATTGAAAGAGGAGATTTTATGGATATTCAACAGGCAATAGATGCCTTTCGTGTTCTGCTTACCGAACAGCAGGAAAGAATTGCCAATATGAACACCGAGAAAACAGACTTTTCCAAGAAAGCCTGTGTAACCATCGGTGTGGTAGACGGCGACGGGATCGGTCCAATCATCACGAAGGAGGCTACCAGAGTGCTAAAAAAGCTCCTTGCTGATGAGGTAGCTAACGGAACAATCATTATTAAGGAAATTCAGGGACTTACTATTGAGAACCGTATGGCGCAGAAAAAGGCCATTCCCGATGATGTATTGGCAGAGATTAAATCCTGCGATGTAGTCTTGAAAGGACCCACAACCACCCCCCACGGTGGTACTTTGGAGTCTGCCAATGTTTCTATGCGTCGTGAACTTGACCTTTATGCCAATGTTCGTCCAGTATGCGTTCCTGAACAGGGAATCGACTGGATGTTCTTCCGGGAAAATACGGAAGGCGAGTATGTTTTGGGCAGCAGTGGCGTAGAACTACCGGGTATGGCGGTGGATTTTAAGGTTACCACTGATTTAGGCACACGCCGAATTGCCCGGGCGGCATTTGAGTATGCCCGCAATAATGGTAAAACCCATATGTCTGTGGTAACAAAGGCAAATATTATGAAAAAGACGGATGGTAAATTTACCGCTATCTGCCACGAAATTGCCGCAGAGTACCCGGAAATTACTGTTGAGGATTATTACATTGACATTATGACCGCAAATCTCTTGAAAGAAGGTCTGCGGGAAAAATTCCAGGTCTTTGTAATGCCCAATCTTTACGGCGATATTATCACCGATGAGGCTGCCCAGCTTCAGGGCGGAGTAGGTACGGCTGGCAGCGCCAATATGGGTGATCGCTATGCAATGTTCGAGGCGATTCACGGCTCTGCGCCCAGAATGATTGAGCGTGGGATGGGTCATTATGCCAATCCTGACAGCATTTTGAAGGCAACCGCACTCCTTCTGCGACATATCTGCCGGGCAGAGGCTGCTGAGAAACTGGAAAAGGCTATGGCTGATTGTGAATTGACGGTAAAATCCGACGGTTCAGCGGCAACCTGCGCAGAATACATCGACGCGCTTATGAAACTTCTATAACGGATATGCCGCCTTGGGCGACTGCTCAAGGCGGCAATTTGACAGTTTCCTAAAATTTCTATGGAAATCTGTCGAAGCATATGGTATAATATATGAAATTTACCATTTGGAGTGATTTTATGGCTTTTGTGGAATTTGAAAATGTGGGAAAAACATACCAGATGGGTGAGGTGTCCATCAATGCCCTGCACGATGTAACCTTCTCCATTGAACAGGGCGAACTGGTTGTGATTGTTGGACCCTCCGGAGCAGGTAAGACCACACTTCTGAATATTTTAGGCGGTATGGATACCCTTTCCACCGGCAAAGTTTCTTTGGACGGTCGGGAGGTATCAGCCTTAAACCGCCGGCAGCTGACGGAATACCGCCGACAGGATGTAGGCTTTGTTTTTCAGTTTTATAACCTTGTTGGCAATTTGACGGCTCTTGAAAATGTGGAGCTTGCCAACCAAATATGCAATGACCCCCTTGATGCCCGGCAAGTACTTACGGATGTGGGTCTTGACCACCGTATGGGCAATTTCCCCAATCAACTCTCAGGCGGTGAGCAGCAGCGTGTGGCCATAGCTCGCGCCCTTGCTAAAAATCCCAAGCTACTTCTTTGTGATGAGCCTACCGGCGCGCTGGATTATCAGACCGGCAAGGCAATTTTGAAGCTTTTGCAGGATACCGGACGGAGAACCGGTATGACCGTTGTGATTATTACCCACAACGGCGCATTGACCGCTATGGCCGACCGTGTGATTAAGGTGCGTAACGGTACGGTGGAATCTGTTTCTGTCAATGAACATCCTCAGGATATTTCGGAGATCGAATGGTAATGAAGAAGAATGTTTTGCTGAAAAATCTGCTGCGTTCCATAGGTAATTCCTTTGGTCGTTATGTGGCGATTATGGCTATTATTGCGTTAGGTGCAGCTACCTTCGTTGGTTTGCTCAGCACCAAGGGCGATATGGTTGCCACAGGTCAGAAATATATGGACGAGCAGAATATGTTTGATTTGCGGCTTATCAGTATCTACGGCTGGAGCCAGTCGGAGCTTGATAAGGTCGCAAAAATGGACGGTGTAGAAGCTGCGGAGGGTATTGTTTCCATAGATGTTCTCGGCAGTCATTATGATTTGAATAAGGATCAGGTTTACAAGCTCTATTCCATTCCTGAAACGGTGAATAAGGTCTGTCTTCTTGGGGGAAGAATGCCTCAAAATGATAGCGAATGTCTCATTGACGGTCGCGGCTTGACGGACGATATTTTGGGTAGTACCTTTACGGTTTCGGCTGAGAATGAAGATAGTACCTTGGATAGTCTGCACATTAAGACTTATACCGTCGTTGGCTATGTAAATACGCCCATTTATATGGATTTATCCCGTGGCAGTACAAGCCTTGGTAACGGCACAGTTTCTGCATTTGTCTATTTGCCGAAAGCTGCCTTTAATTTGGATTACTATACAGAAATCGACATTGCACTAACCGGCGATTACGATGTTTATACCGATGCGTACCATTCGGTGCTTTCGGATATGGCCGAAAAGCTAAAACCCGGTGTAACACTCTTTGCAGGCGAGCGAATGGCTGTTGTCAAAGCCGAGGCGCAGGAAAAGTATGCCGAGGGTCTGAAGGAATACCAAGACGGTCTGAAGGAATACGAGGATGCCAAAAATGAGGCGCTATCTGCCCTTGATGAAGCGCTCCAAGAGCTGGAAAAAGCGCAAAAAGAGGTAGAGGATAACGAAAAACGCCTTGCAGACGGTATCAAACAAATAGAGGATGGACAAAAGCAGATTGACCAGCTTCGCGAGGATATTAAAAACGGATGGCCGGAGTTAGAAAAGAAGAAAACCGAGACCTATGCAAAGTTAGATGCCACCTATCAAGACCTTGTTTCCAATAAAAAGCTCGTAGAGGAGAACCTTACGAAGGTCAATGACGGCTTGAAGCAAATAAACGATGGTCTCAAGCAGATGGAAGATGGTATGAGCCAGCTGGAGGCAGGTCTCAAGCAGATTGCAGACGGTCTTGAACAGCTGGAGCTTGGCATTACCTTAGGTAGGATGCAGGAGCAGACCATCGAGAGAATGCTCAAAACCGAAAATAATCCGGATAAGATTCGTCAGCTGGAAGCAGAGCTTGCTGCTATTCAGGCAGAGATTGCAGATTATGAGGCCCAAAAGCTGGAACTGCTGCCTATGCAAAGCAAATATTCTGACCAGCTTGCCGATGTGAAAGCCCAATATGACCCTTTGGTCGCCCAACGGGATGAGTTGCTGGAAACGAAGAAAACCCTGACCGATGCCCAAAAGCAGATTACCGATGGCTTTAAGGCTGTGGAAGACGGTCGCAAGGAGGCCGATAAACAGTTTGCCGATGCGGAAAACAAACTGAAAAACGGCGATAAGGAAATAGAAAAGGCACAAAAGGAGCTGGACAGCAAACGCAAAGAGGTTGAGGACGGCAAGGTTGCCCTTGCAGAAGGCAAGGAAGAACTGCAAAAGGGCTGGAGCGACTACTGGGATGCAAAGCTGGAGGCAGAGACAGAGCTTTCCAACGCAAAGGCAGAGCTGGATGAAGCTGCGGCAGAACTTTCCAAGGCAGAAAAAGACATTGCCGCTATGACCGAGCCAGAGGTATACATTTTAGATCGCAATACCAATATTGGCTACCAGGCTCTGAATAACAACTCCGATATTGTTTCAGGCATTTCCCGGGTGTTCCCGGCATTCTTCCTTTTGGTTGCCGCCCTTGTTTGTATCACTACTATGACCCGAATGGTTGAAGAAGAGCGTACCCAAATCGGTACCTTCAAGGCTATGGGTTATAGCGAGGGCAAAATCGTTCAGAAATATATGCTTTATGCCGGTACAGCAGCCGTGTTTGGATGCGGTTTTGGCGTGCTGCTTGGAAGTGTGCTGTTTCCCACAATTTTGTGGCAGGTCTATGGCATTATTCTCAATGTAGTTCCCAATGTTGTACTGGAGCTGGATGTATTTTTGTGCCTTGCTGTGGTGGCTGTATATACGGCGGTTATGCTGGCAGTTACCTGGTACTGCTGCCATAGAGCTCTTAAGGAAGTTCCCGCAGAGCTGATTCGCCCCAGAGCGCCTACCAGTGGCAGAAAGGTTTTCCTTGAGTATTTGCCTTTTTGGAAGCATATCAGCTTCCTGAACAAGGTGATGCTGCGTAATGTTTTCCGTTATTACCAGCGGATGTTTATGATGCTGTTGGGTATTGGCGGCTGCACAGCGCTTTTGCTTACCGGCTTCGGTATTCGGGATTCCATTGTCAATACCGTGCCTGTTCAGTATAATGATGTGTCTATCTATGATATGGAAATCTATTTCTCTGAAGGGCAGAGCATAGATGACCAAATTGCCTTCAAAGAGGCTCTTAACGAGGATACCGCCGGTATTCATTTCTTCTATCAGACTTCTGCGGAGATTGACTTTGGCAGCAGCACAAGCTCCCTTTCTATGATTGTTTCCGACGATGGGCTTACAGGCTATATGCACCTTGCCCAAGACGGACAGACTTTGCCTATGCCGAAATCCGGAGAGGTATATCTTACCGTCGGTGTTGCAGAGAAAATGGGTGTTAAAGCCGGTGATACGGTTACCATACGGGATGGAGATATGCAGGTGCTGCAGGTAAAGGTTGCAGGCATTTATCTCAATCACGTTCGTAATTTTGCTATCCTTTCCCCGGAAACGATTGAAGAGCAGTGGGGCAGCTGTCCTGATGCGCAGATGGCATATGTCAATGTTATGCGAAATGCGGATGTGCACACAGTTGGCGCGAAAATCAGTGAGCTCGACGATGTTATGAATGTTTCCGTTACCCAGGATGTAGCCGATAATATTACGAAAATGCTTGACGCGATGAACCTCATTGTAATAGTGGTTATTCTCTTTGCCGGGGCGCTGGCAATCATCGTTATGTATAACCTTACGAACATTAACATCACAGAGCGCATCCGGGAAATTGCCACCATTAAGGTTCTTGGCTTCCACGCAGGCGAATCCGCAGCGTATGTGTTTAAGGAAAATATGCTCCTGTCTTTTATGGGTATGTTCCTTGGCTTGTTTGCTGGAAGATGGCTGCTGAACTTTGTTATGAGCCAAATTAAGGTGGATACCGTATGGTTTAATCCCCAAATTACAGTGCCTTCCTATATTTATGCTGTGGTACTGACCTTTATTTCTGCGCTGCTGGTTGATTTTCTGCTGTATTTTAAGCTGGAGAAAATCAATATGGCGGAAGCACTGAAATCTGTGGAATAATATGAAAAGACCCCCTCGCCAGAGGGGGTCTTTGTGTTATTACAGCGTGTCAATCACAGCGCGGATGCGGGAAACGGTGCGGTCATAGCCTAAAATCTGCATAACCGTATAGAGGTCGGGGGAATTTGTTTTGCCGGTAACCGCTTGACGGATAAAGGTGGAAACATCTGCCACTGTGCCGGGGAAAGCAGAG
>JAZRKY010000025.1:0-2371 GCA_045646585.1 Faecousia sp.
GACAGCGTTGTGCTGTTTAACTTCCGCGGCGACCGCGCTCAGGAAATTTCCATTGCTTTTGACCGCAAGGATTTTGATAAGTTTGACCGGAGCGATTACACCGGCGTAAAGTTTGCCGGTATGCTGCAATATGACGGCGATTTGAACATCCCTGAAAACTACCTTGTCCAGCCCCCCGTCATTACCAATACCCTTACCGAGGTTCTTTGCGCAGCGGGTATTTCTGAGTATGCCGTGTCTGAAACCCAGAAATACGGCCACGTTACCTATTTCTGGAACGGCAACCGTTCCGGCAAGGTGTGCGAAGAACTGGAGACCTATGAGGAGGTCCCCTCTGATGTAATTCCCTTTGAACAGGCGCCTGCTATGAAGTCTAAGGAGATTACCGAAAAACTGCTGGATGCTATGGCGTCCTCCAAGTATCAGTTCCTGCGCTGCAACTTCCCCAATGGCGATATGGTTGGTCATACCGGCGCTATGGATGCGGTTATTTATGCTATGGAGTGTGTGGATAACAGCCTGAAGGCAATTTGTGAAGCGGCGGATAAGTACGGCTACACCCTGCTCATTACCGCTGACCACGGCAACGCCGATCAGATGATTGAAGTCAGCAAGGGTAAGGAGGCTGTGCGTACTGCCCACTCCCTGAACCCCGTGCCTTTCATTATTTACGATAAAGAAAAGTCCTACTGCGTAAAAGACGGCGCATTTGGTCTTGCTAATGTGGCGCCTACGGTAGTAAAGCTGTTTGGTCTCGAAGCCCCTGCCCGCTGGGAAGAGAGCATTGTCTAATCCCAAAAATTTTTATTTGGAGGAATTGCTATGATCAGTCAAAACAATGATAACGGCCAGATCTGCGTAAGCACAAATGTTTACACCGACATTGCCGGTACAGCCGCATCCAACTGCTTTGGCGTTAAGGGTATGGTTGCCCGTTCTGTCAGCGATGGCTTGTATCACCTGCTTCGTAAGGAATCTATGAGCAAGGGTGTTCGCATTGATTTCCACGAGGACGGCGCTATTTCTATCGACCTGCACATTATGGTAGACAGCGGCGTAAACTTGAACGCCGTAGGGGCATCCATCATTTCTGAGGTGCGCTATGTGGTAAACAAATGCACCGGCACCCAGGTGCGGGATGTAAATGTCTACATCGACTCGATGATGGTCGGATAAAAAGACGGAGGTATTTACCAGTGAAACAGATTATTAACGGAGCCGACCTGCGCAGACTGATTATCAGCGCAGCCGCATCCATTGAAATAAACAAGCAAAAGCTGAACGAGCTGAATGTTTTTCCTGTTCCCGACGGCGATACCGGCACCAATATGTCTATGACCATCAATTCCGCCGCTAACGACCTGCGAAAGACCGAAGACCCCTCTCTGGATAAGGTAGCTTCTGTTGCCGCATCTGCTATGTTGCGGGGCGCAAGAGGCAACTCCGGCGTTATTCTTTCTTTGCTGTTCCGGGGTTTGTCCAAGAAATTAAAGGGCGCGGATCACTGTGATGGCGTTTTGTGGGCGGATGCGCTGCAGGAAGGCGTAGATGCTGCTTATAAGGCAGTTATGAAGCCTGCTGAGGGCACAATTTTAACCGTTGCCCGTTTGGCAGCTGCCAAAGCCCGTCAGGCTGCGGAAGAAAACAATCATATCGAATTTGTCCACCAGGCTGCCATCGAAGAAGCGAAGGTTGCGCTGGCAAACACTGTAAACCAGAACCCGGTTCTGAAAAAAGCCGGTGTTGTAGATGCCGGCGGCAAGGGCTGGCTGTTGGTACTGGAGGCTATGGACGCGGCTCTTCGGGGTGAGGATATTATCGTTCCCGAAGGCGGCGTAGGCGAGGCAAAGGAGCAGGCGGATTTTGCTGACTTTGATACCGACGATATCACCTTTACCTACTGCACCGAGTTCATTATCTCCCGTGAAAATCAGGATGACCCCGATAAGCTCCGGGAGTTCCTCAGCAGTATTGGCGACAGCCTTGTGGTGGTGGACGATGAGGAAATTATCAAGGTTCACGTGCATACCAACGATCCCGGCAAGGCGCTGCACGAAGCTATGGACTATGGCAGCTTTGTAACCGTTAAGATTGAGAATATGCGTCTGCAGCATACGGAAAAGGTGATGAGCGAGAAGGAGCTTGCGCCCAAGATTGCCGAGCCTGAAAAGCCTGTGGGTGTGGTTACCGTTTGCGCCGGCGACGGCCTTGCAGAGGTGTTCTCCAATTTAGGCGTTGACGGTGTGATTTCCGGCGGTCAGACGATGAACCCCAGCACCCAGGATATTTTGGAGGTTGTCAATACCGTTCCTGCGGAAACTGTATTTGTACTGCCCAACAACAAAAACATCATTATGGCGGCTGAGCAGGT
>JAZRKY010000026.1:0-6830 GCA_045646585.1 Faecousia sp.
CCCTCCCCTTTGGGGAGGGGGGACCGCTTGCGGTGGGTGAGGTTCTGACCTCATCCGTCAGCCCTTGCGGGCTGCCACCTTCCCCAAAGGGGAAGGTTTGATAAGGAGTAACTATGCAAAAAAGTATGTTTGAGATTGTCAGCAATACGGCGCTGACGGATAGTGTTTATAAAATGGTGCTGCGGGGAGATACTTCCCATATTACCGCCCCGGGGCAGTTTGTAAATATTGCCCTGCAGGGGCTATATCTGCGCAGACCCATTTCTGTGTGCGATGTACAGGGCGATTTACTTACCATCGTATATAAGGCGGTGGGTAAGGGCACGCGCCAAATGGCAGATATGACCGTGGGCAGCTTGGAGCTGCTGACGGGTCTGGGCAACGGCTACGATTTGACGAAAGCCGGAGAAAACCCTGTGCTCTTAGGTGGCGGCGTGGGTGTTCCGCCTATGTACCTGCTTGCCAAAGAGCTTATTAAAATGGGCAAAAAAGTTCGGGTTATTTTGGGTTTTAACACCAAAAACGAGCTTTTTTACGAGGAAGAGTTTAAGGCCTTGGGCTGCGAGGTTACCGTTACCACAGTAGATGGCTCATATGGCGTAAAGGGTTTTGTTACCGATGCGCTGCGGGATATGGCTTACTCCTATTTTTACACCTGCGGTCCTGAGCCGATGCTGAAGGCTGTGTATAAAGCATCCAAAACCTCGGGGCAGATGAGCTTTGAAAAGCGGATGGGCTGCGGCTTTGGCGCCTGTATGGGCTGCAGCTGCAAGACTATTACCGGCTATAAGCGGATTTGCAAGGAAGGACCTGTGATGGAGAAGGAGGAGATTTTATGGGAAGATTAAGTGTAAACCTGTGCGGCATTGAACTTGAAAACCCTGTAATTCCTGCCTCCGGCACCTTCGGCTACGGCTATGAGTATGCTGAACTTTATGATATTAACTGCTTAGGTACATTTTCCTTTAAGGGAACCACAAAGGACCCTCGTTTCGGCAACCCCACGCCCCGGATTGCGGAGTGTACTGCCGGTATGATTAACGCGGTGGGTCTGCAAAATCCCGGTGTGGAAAAGGTCATTTCTGAGGAGCTGCCGAAACTAAAAAAATGCTTCTACAAGCCGGTGATGGCGAATGTCAGCGGCTTTTCTGTGGAGGATTACGCCTATACCTGCGAGAAACTGGATAAGCAGGCGCAGGTGGGCTGGCTGGAGGTCAATGTGAGCTGCCCCAATGTTCACGGCGGCGGTATGAGCTTCGGCACAGACCCCAAAGCTGCGGCGGAGGTAACAAAGGCGGTGAAGGCGGTTACCGAAAAGCCGGTGATTGTGAAGCTGTCGCCCAATGTAACGGACATTGTGTCCATCGCAAAGGCCTGTGAGGACGCAGGCGCTGACGGCATCAGCCTGATTAACACGATGCTGGGTATGCGCATTGACCTGCGCTCCCAAAAGCCCATTATCGCCAACAAAATGGGCGGCTTTTCCGGCGCTGCCATCTTCCCGGTGGCGGTCAGAATGGTCTATCAGGTGGCAAATGCGGTCAAAATCCCTGTGGTGGGAATGGGCGGTGTAAGTTCAGCCGAAGATGTACTCGAAATGATGCTTGCCGGCGCCACGGCGGTGGAAATCGGCGCGGCAAACTTAGTTGACCCTTACATTTGCCGGGATATTATTGAGAAACTCCCCGAAACGATGGACAAATATGGTATAATGAACTTAAAAGATATTATAGGAGGCGTAAAATAATGGGAAAAGATGTGATTGTGGCTTGTGATTTTGCAAGCGCGGAGCAGACCTTTGCGTTTTTGGATAAATTCACAGGCAGAAAGCCCTTTGTGAAAATCGGTATGGAGCTTTACTATGCCGAGGGACCCCAAATCGTGCGGGAAATTAAGAAAAGAGGACATAAGATTTTCCTGGATCTGAAGCTCCACGATATTCCCAACACTGTAAAGAAGGCTATGGCGGTTTTGCGGAATCTGGATGTGGATATTACAAATCTCCACGCCGCCGGCACAAAGAATATGATGGAGGCGGCTCTGGAGGGGCTGACAAGAGAGGATGGCACGCGTCCTCTGCTGATTGCCGTTACCCAGCTGACCTCTACCGACCAGGAGAGTATGGAACGGGATTTGCTCATTAAAGAGCCTATCGACCGGGTGGTTATGCACTATGCAAAGACCGCAAAAGAGGCAGGCTTAGACGGCATTGTCTGCTCCCCCCTGGAGGCAGGAAAGGTACACGGTTTCTGCGGCGAGGGCTTTTTGACCATTACCCCCGGTGTTCGCTTTGCCGATGGCGAGGTGGGCGACCAAAAGCGGGTTATGACCCCCGCGCAGGCGAAAGAGATTGGCTCTGACTACATTGTGGTAGGTCGTCCTATTACGGCGGCGGCTGACCCTGTGGCGGCTTATGAGCGCTGTGTAAGAGAGTTCTGCGATTAAACAAAGCATTCGGACGAGGGGTGCTCGCCCCTACGATGTAATCGAAAGGTTTTACCGGGAGATTGCCACGTCGCTTCGCTCCTCGCAATGACAGCGGGGGTTAGGGAGGTTTAAGACCGTCGCGGGGCTGCTCGCCCCTACGAAGTGTCGAGGAATTGTGCAGGAGATTGCAAGGGCATTTATGCCCATGCAATGACAGGAAAAAGGAGAAAAATGTTTACACCTGAAGAATTTATGCAACTGATTCAGAGCCTGATTTGGCTGCTGGCCGGCGTGGGTATTTTTATCGTCGGTATGAATTTTATGAGTGAGGCGCTGGAAAAGAGCGCAGGCTCTGGTATGAAAAACCTGCTGGGTAAGATTTGCGGCAACCGGCTCTCCGGCGTGGGTATCGGCGCGGCGGTAACAGCTATTATCCAAAGCTCGTCGGCTACCTCTGTGATGGTCATCGGCCTCGTAAATGCCGGGGTTATGACCCTGATGCAGGCAACACCCATCATTATGGGCGCAAACATCGGTACGACCATTACCGGCATCTTGGTTGCTCTCAAAAATGACATCTTCAATATGGCGATGTACCTTCTGGCCTTTGCCGGCGTTATGATGGGCTTTGTAAAAAAGGAAAAGGTGCAGATTGCCGGCAGCCTATGCTGCGGCTTGGGTCTTATTTTTGTGGGTCTTAACATTATGAGCAGCCCCGAGGCCTTTGGCAGCGCCTTGGTAAAAGAGCTGTTTACAAATATTTTCAGCGTTATCAATTTCCCGCTGCTGCTGATTTTGGTGGGCGTTGTATTTACAGCTCTGATTCAAAGCTCCTCTGCCGCTACAGGTGTGGTAATTACGATGGTGGGTACCGGCGTTATGGAGCTGGAGCTGGCGCTGTTTATCGTGCTGGGCGCGAACATTGGTACCTGCGTAACGGCTCTGCTGGCTTCCGTTGGCGCGGCGGCAAATGCCAAGCGGGTGGCGCTTATCCACTTTACCTTTAACACCATCGGTACGGCGCTGTTTGCTGCGCTGATTTGGATTTTCAAAGAGCCTGCGGTGGCAATACTCACTAACCTGTTCCCCGGCAGCGACCCTATGGCGCTGCAAATGCGGGTTTCCATTTTCCATGTGATTTTCAATGTAACCACTACAATGATTTTGCTGCCCTTTGTCAGGCAATTAGTGCAGTTCTCCGAAAAGGTTATTCGGGAGAAGGAAGAAACCGGGAAGGTGCACCATTTGCGGTATGTGGACGACAATCTGCTGGCTATGCCGGCGGCGGCTATGGTGCAGGCAAAGCAGGAGATTGACTATATGCTGTCTATTGCGGAGGAAAATACCCGCCTTGCCCTCAATGCCATCCGTACCGGCTCCGATGCCGACGGTGAGACCGTCAGCGAAAACGAGGACATTATCGACTTTACCAACAGCGCGCTGACAGCGTTCCTTATTAAGCTGTCCGCCGCCCAAATCAGTGTGCAGGATAAAGAAACCATCGGCGCGTATTTCCACGTGCTCAACGACTTGGAGCGTATCGGCGACCACGCCCAGAACTTCTATGAGCTGA
This sequence comes from Faecousia sp., assembly GCA_045646585.1. Classification (GTDB taxonomy): domain Bacteria; phylum Bacillota; class Clostridia; order Oscillospirales; family Oscillospiraceae; genus Faecousia. Next base: position 4,001 of record JAZRKY010000026.1, read on the forward strand.
GCCAGGAAATGAAGCAGAAGGAGCTTGCCTATTCTCAGACGGCAAATGAGGAGATTGCGGTGATGTGCGACACCCTTATGGAGATGTTTGCCGTTACCAAGGCAACCTTTGAGAATTTGGACTTTGCCTTACTGCCTAAGCTGACGGAATACGAAAATAAGATGGACGATTTGAAGGCGCAGCTGATGGCAAGCCACTTTGACCGCCTGTCCAAAAACAGCTGCAGCGTAACCCACAGTCCTTACTACACCTCCACCGTTACGGGGCTGGAGCGTGTGGCTGACCACCTGGTCAATGTGGGCTACTCCATTAAGAATCCTACCGGCTCGCAGAAGGAACGGGTATAAAATTCAAAATTACAAATTACAAATGATAAATTTTTGGTAGTACTATTTTGGTGGATGTTACCAGGAGATTGCCACGGGCATAAATGCCCTCGCAATGACAGGGTTTTATTGACGGTGCAGTGTAGGGAACGGATTTATCCGCTCCGGGATATGCAGAATGATTCGGTAGGATAGCGGAATGCATAAATGCATTCCCTACATAGATAATTGGGAGGTAATGAAAATGGAAAGCTATAAGAGAGAGTTTATTGCATTTTTAGAGGGAGCCGGGGTGCTGAAATTCGGTGATTTTACCGCCAAAAGCGGTCGGAAAATCCCTTACTTTGTCAATGCCGGTATGATTAAGACCGGCGACCAGATTACCAAAATGGGCGAGTTTTACGCAAGAGCGTATGCGGATAAGTTAGGGGATAAGAAGGCGGTTCTTTATGGTCCTGCTTATAAGGGCATTTCCCTGTCTATTTCTGCGGCGGTGGCGCTTTCCCGCAAGGGGCTGGATTTGCCCTTCTTCTTTAACCGCAAGGAGGTAAAGGATCACGGCGAGGGCGGTGTGTTCGTCGGCTATGTACCCCAGGCAGGGGAAGAGGTGGTTATCATCGAGGATGTAATTACCGCCGGCACTGCCATTCGGGAGAGTATGGAAATTCTCAGCCATTTGGAGGGCGTAAAGGTTGCCGCCACCTTTATTATGGTAGACCGCAAGGAAAAGGGTCAGACCGAAAAGGGCGCAATGCAGGAAATTGAGGAGCAGTTCGGTTTCCCGGTTTACTCGGTGGTGGATGTGTATGACATTATCGAGTATTTGGAAGAGGACCCCAAGAACGAAGAAAATGTAGTAAGAATTAAAAACTACTTGGCTGTAAACGGAGCGAAATAATGAGAAGTCTTATAGATATTCCCGATTTTTCCGTTGAGGAAATTAAGGATTTAATGGAGACCGCCTGCCATATCAGCGAGCATCCCGAGGCTTATCAGGACGCCTGCAAGGGCAAGAAGCTGGCAACGCTGTTTTTTGAGCCTTCTACCCGTACCCGGCTGAGCTTTGAGGCGGCTATGCTGGAGCTGGGCGGCAGTGTGATTGGTTTTTCCGAGGCAAGCTCCTCTTCTGCCAGCAAGGGCGAGAGTATGGCAGATACCGCTAAAATCCTCTCCTGCTATGCAGACATTATGGCCATTCGCCATCCCAAGGAGGGCGCGCCCTATGTGGCGGCGAAAAACGCCTCCATTCCTGTTATCAACGCCGGCGACGGCGGGCATTGTCATCCCACCCAGACACTGGCGGACTTACTTACCATTTATCGGGAGAACGGCGACTTTAAGGGGCTGACCGTAGGTTGCTGCGGCGACCTGAAATACGGCAGAACTGTTCACTCTCTGCTGGCGGCGCTGAGCCGCTATGAGGATGTGAAGATTATTCTCATTTCCCCCGAGGAGCTGCGTCTGCCCAGCTATGTCCGCTATGAGGTGCTGGACAAAAATCAGATGGATTATAGAGAGGTTACCTCCTTGGAGGAGGCAATCCCGGAGCTGGATGTACTTTATATGACCCGCATTCAGCGGGAACGGTTTGACGATCCCTTTGTTTACGAGAGACTGAAGGACAGCTACATTCTGGACACCCAAAAGATGGAAAACGCCAAGGAAACGATGCGCATTCTCCATCCGCTGCCTCGGGTCAATGAAATCAGCGTCAAGGTGGACGATGACCCCCGGGCTGCCTATTTCCGTCAGGCGCTCAACGGAAAATATATGCGTATGGCGCTGATTCTGAAGCTGCTGCAGGATGCCAAGGAGGGCAAGCAGATGGATGAGCCTAAGGATACGCTGGTGGATGTGCTGCGCTGCACCAACGACCGCTGCATTACCACCACTGAGCAGGAGCTTTCCCATATCTTTAAGTGTATGGACAAGGAAAATGGCATTTATCGGTGCATTTACTGCGAGGCGAAGAAGAAATTATAAGAAAAGCCACCCTGCGGGGTGGCTTTTTAATTGACAGTTGACAATGGACAATGGACAATTATGGTGTCGGCCGAGCTGACGGAGCAAAATAACCCTCCCCTTTGGGGAGGGTGGCCGTGGTGCTCCGCGCAGCGAATCAAAATAGCAATGATTGCCGGTGGCAATCATACATTAGACTGCGAAGCGATGTCGGGTGAGGTTTGGTGAGGTGTATACCTCATCCGTCAGCCTGTTCGGCTGCCACCTTCCCCAAAGGGGAAGGTTTTATCAATTGTCAACTGTCAATTGTCCATTGGTTATGTTTTCGTAGGAAATACATATGTTTTTGCAGGGATTTACCCGGAAAAGGGGTGAATTTTCTAATCTTACAAAAAATTTGCACTTTTACCAAAAAAACGATTGAATTATACGGTGTCTTCGTGTATAATTACTTTAATGTGGTTTTAAGACCATAACGGAAGGAGAAGAAACATTATGCACACTGCAAATTCTATTCGCAACATCTGCTTGCTGGGCCATAG